>JBAZGT010000030.1 GCA_041652735.1 Dehalococcoidales bacterium
TCTTTTAGCACCTGGATAATCTGCTCTTCAGTGTACTTCTTGCGCTGCATTTCGAGTCCTCCCGTTCGCTATATTCTAGCAGAGAACTCTAAGAGCCAATGGCATTATTTACGGGGGAAAGGTCAAATTTATTCTTAGGTGAGGATTTATTACTATCTTTGGTTCCACAAGATGATAAAAATAAGATGCACGATTTTCTGGAAAATTTATATGATTCTGAATATGATAACTGTTTCCCAAAATACTTGGAGTTCTATAATCGACATTCAATTCAAAAAGAAGTATCTGTATCTTATAAAGATATTAAGCCTTCTTTTGATGCATGTTGGAATGATATCAACAGAAGGCATACTTTAGTTCATGGAAAGAACATGCTAGCAAGAATAAGGGACTATTTTAAGTCGCAATACAATATAGCGTTAACTACAAATATTTTTGTTGAACAACTCGTAAAAACAAAAAACAATGATGCGAGAGTTTTAGTATCATCGCTATTTAGATAGTTCTCAGCATGCCATTATGTCAACACTCAAAGAAGTTCCTGAATAAGCAGAATCGTGGGGCGCACAATATATGTTATGTCGTGTGACGTACGGGGGGAGATAGATTTACATAATAAAGGCGGGGCAAGGTGAGCAGCTTGTTCGGGGATTTTATTTGATGTCCAAAGTTTTCTTGATTAAAGTTTTCAGTTCGGAAAGTTTTTCCCGGGCGGCGGCAACAACGGGGTCGCGGTCTGACATATGCAAGAGCAAATTATCCAGCTCGGAAATGAGGAGATGAATTTCCACGTGTTTTCTGGTCCCGGTAGTTTTGCCGTCCTGTTTATCAGCGCGGTGGCGGACGTAGGCCTGGATGTCACGGGTAAGTCCGTACCTGTTCCCTGGGCTGACCGTTATTATCTGTAATAAACGCTTTCCTTAGATATACCGGAACGTTTTTACGCAGGTTAACGGGATTGGAAGGTGGGCTCGTCCCGATAGAATCGGGAGACCAATCCCGATATGAATCGGGACCACTCTGCCGCTTCGCTGCTAAAGTACATGGTGGGCTCGCCAGGGATCGAACCTAGAAGACCAATCCCGATATGAATCGGGACCACTCTGCCGCTTCGCTGCTAAAGTACATGGTGGGCTCGCCAGGGATCGAACCTGGGACCAAGCGGTTATGAGCCGCCCGCTCTGCCGCTGAGCTACGAGCCCCTGTGAAAATACACTCCGCCGCCGTCCCTACCACCCCAACTATTTTACCCTGACAGCATATCAATATCAAGCTGGCCACAAGGGGGAAAACGCAGTGATATTGCGGCGCCGCTGCGCTCATCGCAACGACACAAGTCACGTTTGAATTAGATTCGGATAAATAGTAAGATAAAGGTGGTCTGAAAGGCCGGGACGGGATATGATGGTTGACTGGGAAATTACTGCCACTACAATATTATGTGAAGCTGTGGGCGATGAGGTAACGCTGATTGTCTCCCGGGACGGCACTATAAAATGCAGCGGCCAACAGAAATACACCAAAGACAATAAAGAGGCCGCCAAGATTCTCAAGAAGAAGAGCAGGAAACTGGGGCGGAAGCTGGGCTGTGAGGGCACCGGGTGCGCCAGTGCCACCGGCTACCGGGACGGACTGTTAGGCAAGAAATGACGATACCGGATAACCAAGAAACGGCGGCCAGGCCAGTCGCCGCCGGGGCCAGGATTAAAATCGAACAGCTTTCCCTGTCCTTCGGCGGGGTGAAAGCGCTGACGGATATATCCATAGACATCAGGGACAAGGAGATACTGGCAATTATCGGGCCCAACGGCGCGGGCAAGACCTGCATCCTCAACTGCATCAACGGGTTCTACAAGCCGCAGGCCGGCGAGATATACTTCGACGGGCAGCACATTACCCGCATCCGCCCGGACAAGGCCGCCAAACTGGGACTGGCGCGGACGTTCCAGAACATCGAGCTGTACACCGGCCTGAGCACGCTGGACAATATCATGGCGGCGCGGCACGTGGTGATGAAGCAGAACTTCCTGGCCAGCGCGCTGTACTTCGGCTGGGCGCATAAAGAAGAGGTAACGCACCGCAAGACCGTCGAAGACATCATCGACTTCCTGGAAATAGAGTCGATCAGAAAGCAGACGGTGGGCATGCTCCCCTACGGCATGCGCAAACGGGTGGAGCTGGGCAGGGCTTTAGCACTGGAGCCGAAGGTGCTGCTGCTCGACGAGCCGATGGCCGGGATGAATCTGGAAGAAAAAGAGGATATAGCCCGGTTCATTATCGATATATTCGAGGGGCAGGGGGTAACGTACCCGGACACGCCGGTTTTAAGGGATGGGGTGAGCTGCATCGTGCTGGTGGAGCATGACATGGGGGTGGTGATGGATATAGCGGACCGGATTGTGGTGCTGGACTTCGGGAAGAAGATAGCCGAGGGCACGCCGGAAGAAATCAAGAACAACCCGCAGGTTATCGCCGCCTACCTGGGCGAAGAGAAGAAATAAACTTATCTTCTCAATAAGAAAGAAAATGCATACGGTACACATCGAAACAGACAGGCTTATCATCACTGTATTTGATGAAGACATGGCCGAGAGTGTTCACCTAAATTCGCTCGATGAAGATAACCGGAATTTTATACCGGATGAGGTGTTTGAGACAAAAGAAGATGCGTTGGACACAATTCATTACCTTATATCCTGCTACGGCAGTGAGAACGCCCCTCTGGTTTACCCCATATTGCTGAAAGACAGTCAACACATAGGTCATGTACAGGTAGCGCCGATTGGCCAGCGCTGGGAAATAGGTTATCATGTCGGGAAACGTTATACTCAAAAAGGATATGCAACAGAAGCGGTAAAATCTTTTTTACCGATGATTACGGAACAACTGGGACTGGATACAATTACCGGTGTTTGTCATGCCAATAATACGGCATCCCGCAAGGTGCTAGAAAAATGCGGTTTTTTACTTGAATTTGATGGAATGGAACGCTTACAGGGGAAAATTCAGCATACATGCCGTTATGAATGGCAAGCGCCAAAAAGGCGAGACTCCGTGGCGTAAGTTTATTCCCATTATCTTTCGTCAAGGGTGGCGGAAATACCCCACCGCCAGATGCTTCGTCCCGATAAAATCGGGACTCCAGCATGACAGAATGGTTACTCCCACTTACGCTCGTCAAGGATGGCGGAAATACCCCACACCAGATGCTTCGTCCCGATAAAATCGGGACTCCAGCATGACAACGGATTTTATTCCCACTTGCGTTCGTCAAGGATGGCGGGGGATTTTTCAGGGATAGTGCCGGGGGTACAGACTTCTATACGGTCGATTTTAATGCGGCAGATGTCCTGGAACTTATCATTTATGTCAAGTGATAATTTGCCGGTGTCAACCCCGGCGTCTTTCAGTTCCAGCTTAAGCGTCATTTCGTCGCGGTGGAGGCGGCGGCCAACGACTAACTGGTAGCGGGCGACCTGGGGGAAGGACATAATAGATTGCTCGGCCTGTTTGGCGACGATGAACATGCCCCGCACTTTTACCGCGTCCCCTGCCCTACCGATAATGCCGGTGAGGCGGTGGGCGGTGCGGCCGCAGGGGCACTTTTCCGTAATATAAGACGATAAATCCCCGGTGCCGAAGCGGATGAGCCCCCAGTTTTTATGGTGGAGCTGGGTGGTAACGATTTCCCCCACCTGCCCCGGGCCCAGCTGCTGGCCGGTCTCGGGGTCGATGATTTCCGTGACATACTCGTCCATAAGGTGCATACCGGACTTGTGGTTACATTCGTAAGCGATAGCGCCGCCCGGCTCCGTCACGGCGTAAGCCTGATAGGTGTCTATAGCATAGTCGTTTTCAAAGGTCCGGCGAAGGGAGGGGGGTAGCATTTCCCCGGTGAACCAGGCGCGTTTGACGGAGAAGTCCTGCTTAAAGCTTTTACCCGTTTCCTCAATACGTTTAAATATCGTGTTTAAAAAGCTGGGCGTACCGCAGAAACCGGTTACCCCGAGGTCTTTCATAACCTGTATCTGGAGGTCGGTATTGCCGGTGCCGGCCACCACGACCGTCGCCCCGCAGCCCCGGATGCCCTCGTGGAAGAGGATGCCGGCGGGAGACATGTGGTAAGTAAAGGTATTGATGACTACATCGCCCTTACGGAAACCGGCCGCCCAGAATGTTTTGGCGAACCACTTACAGCGGGAGGGCTGAATCTCATAGATGGGGCCGGGGGAAACGAAAACGCGCTCCACGCTGGCAACCGGCATGGTGAGGACGCCGCCGTAAGGCAGGGAGGCCTGCTGCATTTCCATGAGGTCCGTCTTGCGGGTGACGGGCAGCTTTTCCAGGTCTTTAACGGACTTAATTTGTGAGGGCTTTAAACCGGCGCCGTCCAGGAGCTTTTTCACGGCGGGGGCGCGGCGGTAAGTATAGGCGATGTGGTCGGACAGACGTTTTTCCTGGTAGGCGCGCCGGGCTGCCGGCGCCATGGTCTCCAGGTCATCGAAATACTCGTCCTTTTTAGCGCTTACAGCCATCGCTTTCTCCTCTTGTAGTGCTTGACATCGCGGTAGCTTTTCTTGGTGCCCAGGGCGGAAAGCCCCATGTAAAATTCCTTAACGTCCTCGTTATTCTTAAGGAAATCGGCGCTGCCGTCCAGCACCACCCTGCCGTTCTCCATGACATAGCCGTAGTGGGCGATACTGAGGGCGATGCGCACGTTTTGCTCCACCAGCAGGATGGAGGTCTTCTGCTCCGTATTGAAACGCTTAATGATATCGAATATCTCTTCCACCAGCAGCGGGGCCAGTCCCAGGGACGGCTCGTCCAGCATCATGAGCTTGGGGGTGGCCATCATGGCGCGGCCGATGACCACCATCTGCTGCTCGCCGCCGGAAAGATAGCCGGCCGTATTGCGGCGGAGGTCTTTTAGGCGGGGGAAGTAGTGATAGACCATTTCCAGGTCCTGCTTCACAGCGCGGCGGTCGCGGCGATTGTGGGCACCCACCAGCAGGTTTTCCTCGGCGGTGAGGTGCTCGAACACGTGGCGGCCTTCCAGCGCCTGGATGATGCCCAGCTTGCCGATATGCTCGGCGCCTTTTTTGTCGATGCGCTCCCCGTTCCACTCGATCGAGCCATCGGTCACGGCGCCCTCTTCAATGTGAAGGAGGCCGGAGATGGCTTTAAGGGTGGTGCTTTTGCCGGCGCCGTTGGCGCCGAGGAGAGCGATGATAGCGCCATCCTCCGCCGCCAGGGATACGCCGTGCAGTACCCTGATGACATTGAGATAGGTGACCTCAATGCTGTTCAGCTTGAGCATTTGTTTTTCCTGCTCCTTATTATAACCTAAAAGCCAGACCGGGGGGGAGCGGGGTGGGGGGCTTTTGCCCCTCCCCACCCCGAGATTCTTCGCTGCGCTCAGAATGACAATCCTATAGTGTTTCCCTATCAGGGGTGGTGTCTTCCACCCCTCCCCGCCGAGATTCTTCGCTGCGCTCAGAATGACAGTTGGTTATAAATCGCTCCTCCCAATTACGGTTATGGCTATTGCCCGAACCAGGAATAGTCCTCATATTTGATGAGGGGCGCTTCCACCCAGCCGGTGACAGCCACGATAGAGCCGCTCTGGACCTGCACGATGCGCAGGGACTTGCCCAGGCGGTTATCCCCGGAGACATAGCTTACCGGGCTTTGCAGGCCACCGACGTCATAACCTTCAAGCGTCTGGAAACCGTACTGTTCCACCGCTTCCCAGGCCTCGGCGTCGCCTTTGGACAGCACGTCATAGCCCACGGCGTCCAGCGCTTTCTGGAGAATTTCCGCGATGATGAGGCTCTGCGCCCAGGCGGCCATATAGTCGCCGTTATTCACGTCATCGGGGTGGTACATAGTGGCGTATTCCTTCATCTTGGCGATAGCCGGTGAATTATCCGTCCATTCCACGGTGGGGAAGACGCCATATACGCCTTCCGCGGCGCTCGCCCCGGCGAGGTCAACCACCTTCTTGGTCATGGCGGCGTGACAGAGGCCGAAGGTAACGCCGGGGAGCATATCCAAGTCCCTGGCGTTCTTGATGATAACGGACGCGGCTTCCGGAATGCTGGAGATATAGATAACATCCGGGTTCATAGCCTTAATGCGGGTGAGGGCATCGGTCTCGCTGGTGGTGGTGGCGGTGTGCTCAAAGCCCTTACCGTAGGAGCCGTCCCACAGAATCTCGACGCCGAGCTCATCGGCCATAGCCTTGGCGGCATTAAGCGCGCCGGCGCCGGTGGGGTTATTGAGCAGCATCAGGGCCATCTTAGGCTTGCCGGTACCCGTCCAGATATTATTTAGATAATACTCGGTGAAGGCGGTCCAGTCATCGCCGTAATCCGGCATCTGGCCGTAGATGTGCTGCGGCGGATGGTAGTTGGTGGGCGAGGAATAGGCTACCAGGCCGGGGAAACCGGCGCGGTTGGCAATTTCCTGGACATAGTTCATCTCGGTAGACGAAGAGGTGGTGAAGAAGATGCAGCCATCGTCCATGAATTTGTTGATGTCGATAACCGCCTGATCGGACTTATACTGGCTGTCCAGGTTCTCGGCATCGATAAGGTAGCCGTTGACGCCGCCAAGCTCCTCATTGATGTACTTGATGCAGTCCATGTTGCCATCGCGCAACGGGCCACCCTTGGAAGCGGCGGCGCCGGTGGTGGGCGTCATAATCCCCACCTTAAGCGTCTTGCCTTCCTTGCTATCAGAGGTGGTCGCGGAGTTGTCCGAGGAGCAGCCCCCGAACAGCGGCACGGAAGTTATAAGTAATACCAGGCAGATAACAGCGGTAATAACAAGCAGTTTTTTGTTTTTCATTAATCCCTCCTCAAGAAATATCAAGTAGTCATTAGCATTGGCTTGTTAAAGGCTACATGGTTAAATCCTCCTTCAGCTAATATGAGAAAGGCCACAAGCGGTAAGCGGCCTTGAAAAGCGCCCAGCGGTGCGCCAGCCCGCGCGGCTCCAGAATCAGGAACATGACCAGGATGAGGCCGAAGACAGCAGGCGCCACGCCGGAAGCGAAACCGGCCGGAAAGCTGGTGAAGGTATGCTCCAGCCAGGGCACCAGGTAAATAGGCAGCAACACTTTCTGGAGTAAGACGATAAAGGCGACACCCAGTATCGGGCCGAGGGAGGTGCCCAGGCCGCCGATGATAATCATGCCGATATAGAGAATCGAATCATTAAAGCTGAACTGCTCCGGGGCGAGGGTATAAGTGGTGTGGGCCATGAGAGAACCGGCAATACCGGCGAAGAAGCAGCCGATGAAGAAAGCCAGCAGTTTGTAATAAAGCAGGTTGACGCCCATGACCTCCGCGGCGAGGTCATTATCCCGTATCGCGATGAAAGCGCGGCCGACCTTGGTGCGGGCCAGGTTCTTGGCCAGGAAGATGCAGATGACGGCCATGACGGCCACCAGGAAGAACTGGCTGGTCTTGGAGCGGAAAACCAGCCCGCCGATGGAGGCATAAGGCACAGAGATACCGTTGAAGCCGCCGGTGTAACTCCAGTGATTGATGACCCAGATGATGATGAACTGAGCGGCGATGGTGGTGATGGCCAGGTAAAATCCCTTGACCCGGACCGACGGCAGGCCGAAGACGATACCCACCAGGCCGGAGACCAGCCCGGCGGCGAGGAGAGCGGCGGGGAACGGCACGCCCAGGCGGTTGGTGAGGATGGCGGAGGTGTAAGCGCCCACGGCAATGAAGCCGGCGTGCCCGATGGAAAGCTGCCCGCAGTAGCCCACCAGGATATTCAGGCCAACGGCGGCAATCATAGTGATGCCCATGGTGTTGATGACGCCCAGCCAGAAATTGCTTAAATAAAGCGGCATGGTAAAGAGAAAGACGAAGAAAACGAGCAGCAGCGTCCACTGCGTTTTGGTACGCACGATGGCCATGTCTTCCCCATAGCTGAAATTTCTGACCCCGCCGGGTAAAGTCATGCGCTGAATCCTTCTCCATCTCCCTTTAGCAAAGGGAGACGAAATTTACAGCTAATTATCGTAATCACCGGCAACTCCGATGCCGGCCAACCGCACAGGAAAGTCATGCGCTAAACCCTTCTCCATCTCCCTTTAGCAAAGGGAGACGAAATTTACAGCTAATTACCGTAATCACCGGCGATACCGATGCCGGCCAACCGCACAGGAAAGTCAATTATATCCTCTCTATCCGTTCCTCGCCGAAAAGCCCGTGAGGTTTAATGACCATGACGATGATGATAATCACGAAGGGGATAACATCCCGCACGCCGGACCAGAGAAAGCGCGTCAGGTAGCCGCCGCCCAGGCTTTCCGCCAGGCCGATAATCGGCCCGGCGATGATGGCGCCGCCGAAGGAGTCCAGCCCGCCGAGGATAACCACAGAGAAGGACTTAAGGCCGGTCTCCACCAGGCCGCCGGAAATACTGCCGATGCTGGAAATGAGGATGCCTCCTATAGCCGCTACCACGCAGGCGAACATCCAGGACACGGAAAACACCCGCGTCACCGGTATGCCGCAGGCCTGCACCGCCATCTGGTCGTCCGCGGTGGCGCGCATGGCGATGCCCATTTTATGATAGCGGAAGAACAGGTTCAACAACAGGAAGACAACAATGCAGATAACGATAACCCAGACGTATTCCTGGGAAATGACCGCCGAACCGATATGGATGACACTGCGCGGTAAGAAAGGCTTATCGCCGAAGCCGGCGGTGCTGGCGGGCCAAATGAAAGTGACAAGGCCCTCCAGGAAATAACCGATGCCCAGCGTCACAGCGATAAGCGAGAGAATGGGCTGTCCGATGAGGGGGCGGAGGGTAATACGTTCAATCAGGAAGCCGATAATGGCGGCGAAGATGATGACCAGCAAAGCGGAAACAACCGCCGGCAGCCCGCGGGAAACGAACATGGAGTAGTTGAACCAGGCAGATATAAGCACGATTTGTCCCAGCGCCAGGTTGGCCACGCTGCTGGACTTCCAGATGAGGACGAAGCTCAAGGCGATGAGGGCATAGACCATGCCCACCGAAATGCCGGTGATGACGAATTGCAGCAACTCCCCCCAGTTCATATCAGGAAGCCTCCCCCCGCATACTTCTAACCTGAATGCCGGTGGTCACCACGCCCTTGCGGCCGTCCCGGTAGGTAACGGGCGCCTGGACATCTATCCGGTCCAGACCGCTGTATAAAGCGTCGATCAAGTCCTTATAGCGCTGCTCCATGAACTCCCGACGCAGCTTGCGGGTGCGCGTCAGCTCCGCCTCGTCAGGGTCAAACTCTTTATGCAGGAGAACGAACTTGCGCACCCGGGACGCCTCCGGCAGGTAGCCGTTAACGCGCTCCAGGTCCCGGCGCAACAGGTCCGCCACCTCTTTTTTCTGAGACAAGTCCACGAAGGTGGTGTAAGGGATACGATTGCGTTCCGCCCACTTGCCCACCATAGCGAAGTCGATATTCAAAATGGCGGAGACGTAATCCTTGTCTTTCCCGCCGATGACCATAGCATCCTTGATATAGGGACTAAAGCGCAGACGGCCTTCGATGTACTGCGGGGCGTACTTGGCGCCGGACTTCAGCAGGCCCATGTGCTCCAGCCGGTCCATGAAAATAAGGTGCCCCTGATCGTTGAGATTGACGGCGTCCCCGGTATGGCACCAACCGTCGATTAGTGTAGTCTCGGTCTTTTCCGGGTTTTTATGATAGCCGATGAACATGCAGTCGGACGTGACCAGCAGCTCACCTTCGGCGGTAATACGCAAAGACGTTCCCAGCGCCGGGCGGCCCACGCTTTCAAACTTAATTTCGCCCTTACCGTGGGAAGAGATAAGGCCGGCCTCCGTGCTGGCGTAGCACTGCCGCAGCTCCACCCCGATGGCGTGAATCAGGCGGAAAGTGTCCAGGCTTAAAACCGAACTGCCGGTGACGGCAAAACGCACCTTGTTCAGTCCGAGGCGGTCTTTAAGGGGGCGGAAAAGCAGCAGGTAAGCGATGCCGTGCAGGACGCGCCAGAACAGGCTGGGGGTATGGCCTGCGAACTTCATATCGGCGATTTTGTGGCCCACCGGCAGCAGCAGCTTATAGGCGAGGCGCTTGAGCCAGTAGGCGTCCAGCATCTTGACCTGGATTTCACTGACCAGCCCCTCCCACTGCCGCGGCCCGTAAATGACGAAGTTCGGGCCTATTTCACGGGTGTCCTCGGCGATAGTTTCCGGCTCCTCCGGGAAGTTGAGTCTGGCGCCGGTCAGCAGGTGGGGAATGGTGGCGAAATAGCTGTCCCCCACCCAGGCCGCCGGGAAGTTGGAAATAAGGTTGTCCCTTTCGTCCATGGGATAGCGGTCAATAAAGCCCCGGGCGGTGGTGATGAGGGCGCGGTGGGTCATCATAGCGCCCTTGGGCAGACCGGTGGTGCCGGAGGTGTAGTAGATGAAAGCCACATCATCGCCACGACCGGCTTCCAGATTGCTTTCAAAAAGGCCGGGGTGGGTTTTTTCATAATCCTTGCCCAGTTCGATTACCTGGTTGAAGCTGATAAGCATGGGGTCGTCATAGTTGCGCAGGCCCTTGGAGTCCCAGTAAATCACCTTCTGTAAAAGCGGCAGATCCGACTTGATTTCCAGGAACTTATCCGTCTGCTCCTGGTCGTTGACCACGGCGAATTTCGCGTCCGAGTGCTCGGCGGTATATTTGACCTCCGACGGGATGGAGTCCACGTAAATGCCGGTAGCGATGCCGCCGGCCGCCTGCACGGCGAACTCGCTCCAGAACCACGGCGGCTCGTTATCGCCGATAATGCAGGTGACATCGCCGCGCCGGAGGCCCAGCCCGATCATGCCTAATGAAAAGTACTTAACGTTATCGTAGTATTCCCGCCAGGTGTAGCGGCGCCAGATACCGAACATTTTCATGGACATGGCGGTGCGGTCGCCCCACCTGTCCCGGTTGCTCTTGATAATCTGGGGAATCGTTTCTCTTTTTTCCATTTAATAAACAGACCCGTAAACTAAATTGCCTCCCGCGTTGGGGAGGCAATTTGTAATCGTTGCTTATAGCTATAGCCAGTCTAATAATTCAGTAACGAAACCTAAACCCTCCCGCGCGCACCTCCTGTGCGCCCGCTAAAGATGAACTTCTGTTGTTCCACCTCGGGGCAAGGGATAGCTATATGTTTCATATAACGAGACCAGCTTACCACAGATAAAACGAGGCTGTCAATCAAGGGAGATGAGCTTTACCGACCTTTCCCCCTTTAATTCCCCCTCTCCGCTGGCAGAGAGGGGGAAAACGGAGGAGGGGTAGTTTTTTGCCTTGATGATGTGGTTTCAAGATTTAAACTGTTACCCCGTGACCACGGTGGTGCCGGTGGCTTTGGCGATGAGTTTGCCCGCCTGGTTGGTGACGGTCATTTCCGAGACACCAATGCGCCGGCCGCTTTTTAGCACGCGGCACTCTGCGGTGAGGGTGTCCCCGGGGGCGGCACCGGAAATCAGGTGGATATTGAACTGGGAGGCGATGGAGGGGCTGACCAGCGAGTTGGTGGCGTAAGCGAAGGCCTGGTCCGCCACGGCCATGACGATGCCCCCGAAGACCATGCCGTTAAAGTTCAGGTGCTCCGGCGTGAGCGTCATGGAGATTTTGGCGCAGCCGGGCGTCAGCTCCACCAGCCTCATTTTTAAAAAGGAAGCTATAGGCTCTCCGGCTTCCGCGGCTCTGAGTTTGGCAACATTATCTTCCGGCACTTTGGTCTCCCCTTATGCTAAAATTACGCTTCATTATAGCATAAGGAGAGAAGAGAGGAGACAGTTTGCAGTTTACAGTTTGCAGTTTATAGTTAATAGTTAATAGACTCCTCACCATATCCACACTCCCGCATTCCAGCTTGCGCTGGAATGACAACTGTTCAGAGGTTGACAAAGGGGGGCGGGATACGTCCATAATAAAAGCCAGATACTATGCCTTAAGGAGATTATGATGTCCGTTTACTTAATGTTAACCACCCTTACCGACGCCGGGAGGAAGGCTTTACAGGATGACCCCGAGCTGCTCAAGCAAATCAACAAAGAAACGGAATTCATGGGGGTAAAGATACTGACCCAGTACGCCCTGCTCGGGCAGTACGATTTTATCAACATCCTGGAAGCGCCCAGCAACGAGGCCATCGCCAAGCTGGCGATACGGCTGAGCGCCAGGGGCACCACCCAGACCTTAACGCTTACCGCCATACCCATCGACGACCTGGTAAGCACCCTGAAGAACCGGGAAAGCCCGTGGTAAACATCCACTAGAAAGTAAAAAATCGGCGACCGTACGGTCGCCGATTCAGGACAAGCTACAGTTAGCGCAGCGGCTAGGCGTCTTTCTTGCTGTAATGCGCGCCCTTCCGGCCAAAGAACTCTTTAACGGCGTTGAACATGCCGCCGATATTCAGGTACCAGATTACCGCCACCGGAAAAAGAATTACCGGTATCGCGATTATCAGGGCAATCAATATCTGCCATTCCATTTATGTTTTCCCCCAACAACGGATGAATAAGGGACTATATTATGCCGTATATATTATGTCAACTATTACTTAGGCTCACCCTGGTGGGCCAGTCGCCTGGCTTTAGCTTCCCGCCTGGCGTGAAAAAAGCCGCCGGCGTTAGTGTGCCAGACGTAAGCCGCCGGAAAGAGAATAATCGGTACCGAGATAATCAGGGCGATGACGAATTCCCATTTCATTAAAAATGCCTCCGGTCGAAGGGTTACCGGGTGACGGGGACGCTGCGGCCAGGCATAATACCGCCGCACCCAATGCAACCTTCATCTTAATAGTAACAAAGGAAGACCACAAATAACGTCTGACCGGATACTTAATTGAAATACGGTTTAATAGGTATTACTACTTAGCGAAAAGCATCCAGACGACAATGCTTTTCCGTCGCTTATTTCGCCAATTGCCGGTAAGCTACGGCAAAACGGTCTTCAAGCCACCGGTTTCAGCTCCTTTTTAACGAGACCGGGCATGACCACCACGGTAAAGACCGGCCTTTTCACCTTACGCCATATCTGGGGAAAGTGGGCCGTGCCCGGCGGCACGTAGATGCTGGAGGAGGTGGTGAAAACTATCTTTTCCAGGTCCGGCCCCTCCCCTATCCAGAACTCCACCTCCGCCCCGAGGTCGCGGGGGTCATGGGGGTCGGTCCCTAAAAACATAAAAATTTCCGCGTAGTCGTGCTTGTGTTTATTGACGAAGCTGCCGTCCCCGATAACCATGTCACCGGAGACAATGCCGTACTCGATAATGGAACTCGCTTCCGGCACGAAATCTTTCGAGAAGATGACCATCGGCCCGGTGTCCACCGGCGTGCGCAGCGGGATTTTTTCGCCTTCCGGCACGAACTCCTTATAGTCCGCCGTAATGACAGCCGGTTTACGGGTAACGTACTTTTCATATTTAGACGCAGGCATTTTCATCTCCTTTTTCAATAAGTATCTACCAGGCTCCTGACGCGCAGACGGCGGGAAATATCCTCCAGGGAAAGCGGATTTTCCGTATGAACGGCTATTTTAACGGGGCGGCCGGGACGCAGGTGGAAAAAGCTATCCGAAAAGCGGGCGTCCTCACCTTCAAGCTCCAGCCAGACCCAGAGCGCCGGGGCTTTAGCGGTGAGGGTTACGGTAGTGCTCCCCCCCTTTTCCCGGCGCGCCCGGGCCGTGATGTCCGGCGGCACCATCTCTAAATGCTTGGGGCGGGCAAAGGAGATGAGATTGGACGAGACGACCTTGCCCCGTACCGCCAGCTCCACCCATATAAGGAGGTCGCGGGTGGTGTGGGTTTTTACGAGGTCGGCGAGTTTTAGAACGTGCACGCGGCGGCTCAGGCGCGAGGCGATGACCACCGATTTCTTTCCCCTTAAAAGCGTCCGGCCTTTAACGTCCGTGACCCGCCAGGAGAGAACGCCTGCGGAGCTTTCTAAAAGGTCGCTGGTAATGTAGATATCTATGACGCCTTTTTTAGCATCCTCCAGGCCGGAGACCAGCACCGGGGCGTAAAAGCGGCGGGCCAGATAGTGCAGCGCCTTCCAGCGGTGATGGTAATCTATGGACGACCAGCCGGCGACCGGCCAGCAATCGTTAAGCTGCCAGTAGAGCGCGCCCATGCTGCGCGGCATGATACGCCGCCAGTGCTCGATAGCGTACTGCATACCCACACCCTGGAGCACCTGGCTCAGCCAGAGGGTGCTGTCAAAATCCCTGGGGAGGCGGAACCAGTCCAGCATATAGGTCATGATGGCGGTATTGCCGATATCGCTGCGCTGGTGGTGCTCCATCACATAACTGGTAATATTGCGGTCGGCGGGGGCGGTGTAAGCGTAAACGGTCCTGGGCTCCGGGAAGGACTGGAAACCGAACTCGCTGGCGAAGCGGTGCCGGCTGGTGCGGTACCACTCGAAAGGCTGTTTGCTGTGCCAGACCGCCCAGAGATGGGCGTCACCCCAGCGGTCATCGGCGAATTTCATGCGGTCGCCGTGGGGCACGTGGGGACTGCACGGCCAGTAATCCCGGGCGGGGTTCAGCCGTTTGACGATATCCGGCAGCAGCACATCGAAGAGCTTCGAGTAGTCCTCCCAGCTCATATGGGCAGCGTCCCACTTATCGGCCAGCAGTCCCGTCTCCAGCTCGTTATTGCCGCACCATAAAGCGAGGCAGGCGTGGTGCCGCAGGCGGCGGATATTGTCCTCCGCCTCCCGCCGGACATTTTCCAGGAAAGCGGGGTCGAAGGCCGGGTAAGCAGAGCAGGCGAACATGAAGTCCTGCCAGACGCAGATGCCCAGCTCATCACAGAGGTCGTAGAAAACATCATCCTCGTAAATGCCGCCGCCCCAGACGCGCAGCATGTTCATGTTGACCGCCGCGGCGCTTTGCAGAAGGTCGGCGTAATCCTGACGGGTGAGGCGGGGGGCGAAAGCGTCCGCCGGAATCCAGTTGGCGCCTTTGGCGAAGAAGGGCACGCCGTTGACGGCAAAGCCGAAGGACTCGCCCCATTTATCCTTTTTACGCCAGAGCTTCAGCGTGCGCAGTCCGATGCGTTTGGCGACGCTATCCAGGGTAAAGCCGTCCTTATTCAAGACATTCACCGTCACATTATAAAGCGGCTGCCGACCCATGCCGTTAGGCCACCAGAGGGCGGGTTTTTTAATATTAAAAGTAACGCGCGCCCGCCCCCGCTTGAAGGGGGCGGCGGCTTGCAGTATTTGTTTACCGTGAGATACGGTGACAACAGCGGTAACAGCGTCTTTTCCCAAGGACTCTATGGCGGCGGTGACATCCAGGGCAACGCCGCCGTCTTTAAGTCGCCGCTGGCCGAGGCGCACATCGCCGATGCGGGCGGTATTGAAAGCGATTAGTTTTATAGCACGCCAGATGCCGCAGGTGACCAGCACCGGCCCCCAGTCCCAGCCGTAATTGCACGGCTCTTTGCGCACCCAGCCGCCCCCCGGCACGTCCAGAGGGCCTTTCCAGGCGGGGAGGCGGCGCTCTTTTTCATGTTTTTTAATATAGGGGATGGTGGAGTTGAAACGGACCTGAATCCTGTTTTTGCCCGGCTGGAGCGCGTGTTTAACGTCAAACTCCCAGGTGCGGAACATATTGTCCGTGCGGGCGATTTCTTTAGCGTTGACGGTAATGACGGCGAAGGTATCCAGCCCCTCACAGCGGAGGAGAACCCGCTCATGTTGGAGGAAATCCGCCGGCACCACGAACTCCCGCGTGTAAAGCCAGTCCGTTTCACCTATCCACTGCAGTTCGCTTTCATTATCGCGGTGGAAGGGAGGGGGGATTTTACCGGCGGCCAGAAGGTCGGTATGGACGCAGCCGGGCACGGTCGCCCGGATAAGCTCTTTTTTCCCCGATGGCCGGAGACGCCATTGGCCAGAAAGATCGATAGTCCGCATAAACACCCCCTAAAATCGTCCGCCCTATTTTCCCACTACAGGGCGGGTTGTGCAAATGGGGGCAGACGCGGGCAGTAAACAGACAGGGATTTTATACCGGAAGCGGGGGAGAGGATAATTCATCAATGCGCGGGGAATTTGTCTGACGGTATCATTCCGGCCGCGGCAAGATGGCGGAGATTAATTTCAAGCGACGGCGATTCCATCCCGGGGGCCAGCGGTACCACCTCAACACTAGAAATCCCCGCCCCCGGCATGATGGCCAGGTCCAGGGACAATTGCTCGATTGATGCATAGTCGGCGAGGCAAATGCCGTACCCGGGCGACTGGTTTGAAGGTCCTTTAGCGGCGCCGCTGCTTTCCGGCGCCGGACAATCCTTGTTTTCTACATAGCTCCATTTTGCATTCAGTCTTGAGAACAGCTCCACCGGCGAAAGCGAACCACCCGGCAGAAACCTCACCAGTACCAGACACCACACTAAATCCACACTCCTCAATACTTACTCAGGTAAAAGGAGATAAGGCGGTCAAGGTTTAGCTGGCGTAGCCGCAGTCATCTCCGGCAGCAGAATCGGATTGGGGCGCGAGCGACGGCAGCACGTTATCCAGGCAAGGCGCTTCCGCCACGGCTACTTCCGCCAGGTCTTTTTCATCCTGCCAGCCAGGGCTTTGCCGCATGAGATACATATCTATTTTATCCGGGTATAATTCTCCCATTATTTCCTCCACATATTATTAATACCGGCCGTCATGCGCCCGGCCACCGCCAGCATCATGACCGAACCGTGTATCCGGTTAAAGTATATCGCCAGCACCCGGCCGCTGAGCCCGGCGGTAACCGGCCGGCTGGTATGCCGGTGAAACCCGACGATGGTATCCGGGGTGACCATATCGCCCGTTT
The DNA here is from genome assembly GCA_041652735.1 of Dehalococcoidales bacterium. NCBI lineage: Bacteria > Bacillati > Chloroflexota > Dehalococcoidia > Dehalococcoidales > Dehalococcoidales bacterium. The sequence continues at coordinate 16,856 of JBAZGT010000030.1, forward strand.
TCAGGACGTCTATAGCCGGGTCGACTTCATAACGCTGGTACCGGATGCCGTTCAGCAATGATTGGTATGTAGCCAGGGCTGTGTTCATCTCCGGTCCTTATCTCTCCCGTTTGTCCGCGCTGATGACCGCCAGCATTACCAGCGAGTCATTATTGGGGTTATGGTACATGGTTATAACCTGACCCCGGATGCCGGCCCTGACCGGCTGGCCGGTCTCATGCTCCATGCCGACTACCGTTTCCGGCGTGACTATATCGCCGATAACCACGGCGCATTTCCGCGGGTTCAGGCGGTACTTGCGGTACTGGATATTCTCGGATGAAGATTTTCCTGTTTCGTATTTCATAGTGCTAATCATGGACGGCGGCCATATCTTCCAGGTATTGCGCCGCCAGGTGATGCCCGCCCAGCGCTTCCGGGTGCTCAAATATCAGGTGGAGCAGCGCCTCGGCGGTGGTCAGGTTGGTAGCCAGAGGCACGTCATGCACATCACAAACGCGCAGCAGGGCGGTAATGTCCGGCTCGTGCGGCTGCGCGGTCAGAGGGTCGCGCAGGAATATCAGCGCCTTTACGTCCCCGCTGGCCACCAGCGCGCCTATCTGCTGGTCGCCGCCCTTGGGCCCGCTCTGCATCAAAGTCAGCGGCAGGCCCGTTTCCGCCTCAATCATCTGCCCGGTACTCCGGGTGGCAATCAGGTCAATATCGCTCAACTCCTGACGGTGGGCTTTTACCAGGGATATCATGTCTTTTTTCTTGGCGTTATGGGCAATCAAAGCCAGGGCTATCTTGGCCATTTTCTTTCCTTTCCCGATTCTTTTAACAACCACCAGTCTGCTCAATCTATTTACAGGTTAACAAAGAGAATTTAAGGCCGGGTTAAGAATGTGTTAGGGTCTGATTATATGTTGTTTAAATTTATGTTAAGAAGAAGAGGCGGCCGGAGGCGGGAAGCTGAAATCATAGCCTTTGCCCGCGATGCCTTTAACCCGTACCCCGCCGCCACGGGTATGGCGGGGATATTATTTGAGGCTACCCTTCAAATTTATACCCGAAGCCATGCACGGTGACGAGGCGCCTGGGTTTGACCGGGTCTTCCTCGATTTTACGGCGGAGAGAGAGCACGTGAACGTCAACGGTGCGGGCGGTGCCGCCGTAATCATAGCCCCACACCTTTTCCACCAGCTGTTCCCTATTGAATACCTGCCCCCGGTTGCGCATCAGGTAAGCCAGCAGGTCGAACTCCTTGGGACTGAGCTTGACGGGCGTGCCCTGGTGAAAAACACGGTGCCCGGCGATATCCATTTCCAGGCCGTCCGCTTTGAGCACCGCATGAGACGGCGACTCGGAGGCGGCCGGCGGTTCCGCCCACTGGGAGCGCCGGAACATCGCCCGGATGCGGGCCATCAGCTCCCGGATGCTGAAAGGCTTGGTGATATAGTCGTCGGCGCCCAGCTCCAGCCCCACCACCTTGTCTATTTCCTCGCTCTTGGCGGTGAGTATCAGGATAGGCGCCGATATTTCCTTGCGCAGTATCCGGCACACCTCCAGGCCGTCTATGCCGGGCAGCATGATATCCAGCAGAATGAGGTCCGGCTTTTCCCGCCGCGCTATTTCCAGCGCCTGGATGCCGTCTTCGGCGGTGACCACGGCAAGGCCGTCATTCTCCAGATTGTATTTCAGGACTTCAAGGAGGTTTTTATCATCGTCAACAACCAAAACTTTGCTCATAAATAACCTGCAATTTTTTAGTATTTGGAAGCCCCGATTTCTTCCATTTTGCCGGTGACGGTAAAGACAACCCGCTCACAGATATTGGTAACGCGGTCGGCGCTGCGCTCCAGGTTATGCGCCACCCAGATAAGCTGGGTAGCACGGGTAATGGTCCTGGGGTCTTCCACCATGAAGCTGATAAGTTCCCTGAAGACCTGGTTATAGAGATCATCCACTTCATCGTCCGCCACGGCAATACGCCGCGCGGCGGCGGCGTCATGGCTGATAAAGGCCTGCATGCTTTGCTCCAGCATGGCCACCGTTTTTTCCGCCATGCGCGGCAGATCGATTAACGGCTTCAGGGGCGGTTCGTCGCCGATCATGACCACTATTTTGGCGATGCCCTCCGCGTAATCACCGATTCTTTCAAGCTCGGTGATGATGTTAACCACCGACATGATGATGCGCAGGTCACTGGCGATAGGCTGTTGGGTAGCCAGCAGCTGGATGCACTTGTCCTCTATGTCAAACCTTTTCTTGTTTACCTTTATGTCATCCGCCAGCACCTGCTCCGCCAGCGGCAGGTCTCTTTCCTTGAGCGCCTGCATGGAGCGCATGATAGCCTTTTCCGCCATGCTGCCCATGACCACCACATCGCTCTGAATCTCGCCGAGTTTCTTATGAAATTCGGTCCTGATTTCCATGGGGAAATCCTCCTTATCCTCTTAACCGAAACGCCCGGTGATGTAGTCCTCGGTGCGCTTGTCCCTGGGATTGGTAAAAATCTGGGTGGTACTGCCGTACTCCACCAGGATGCCGGCGCGGTCTTCCTCCATCATGAAAAAGGCGGCCATATCCGATACCCGGGCCGCCTGCTGCATGTTATGGGTGACGATGATGATGGAATAGTCTTTAGCTAAAGTCCGCATCAGGTCTTCTATTTTCAGGGTGGCGATGGGATCCAGCGCGGAGCAGGGCTCGTCCATGAGGATTACCTCCGGCTCCACCGCCAGCACCCGCGCGATGCAGAGACGCTGCTGCTGCCCGCCGGAGAGGGATAAAGCGGACTGCCCCAGCTTTTCTTTCACCTCATCCCAGAGGGCGGCGCGGCGCAGGCTTTTCTCCACTATTTCCTCCAGGTACTTGCGGTTGTTATTACCGTGCTGCCGCGGCCCGAAGGCGATATTATCATAAATGGACATGGGGAAGGGGTTGGGCTTTTGAAAGACCATCCCGACGCGTTTCCTGAGGTCCACCACGTTAATGGACTTATCATAGATAGAGACGCCGTCAAGCTGGAGAACGCCGTCCACCTTGACCCCGCTGATAATGTCATTCATGCGGTTGAGCAGGCGCAGGAAGGATGATTTGCCGCAGCCGGAAGGGCCGATGATGGCCGTGATGGCGCACTGAGGAATCTCCAGTGAAATGCCGCGCAGCGCCTGGAATTTGCCGTAGCGCAGGTTGATATCTTTAGCGCTGACTTTGCCGCAATCACAGGCTTCATTGTATATCGTCATATCAGGCCGTACCTTTCAACCGTTTCTGGAAGCGATAAGCCAGCCAGTTGGTAATGGTATTGATGGCAATTATCGTGATGATCAACACCGCGCCGGTGGCCATGGCCTTATCAAAGGCGCGGGTCTCCGTGGCGAGGTAGTAAACGTGCAGTGATAAACTACGGCCGGGAGACAGCAGCGAAGTGGGCATGCCGTAGTAGTTGCCCAGGGTCACGTACAGGCAGGCGGTCTCCTCGATAGACCGGCCCACGCACAGGATGATAGCGGTAACGATGCCGGGGAGAGCGGTGGGCAACAGCACCTGCGATACCATCTGCCAGCGGGTGCAGCCCATGGCCAAAGCCCCTTCCCTAAAAGTGTAAGGGACGGCCCGGATAGCTTCCTCACAGGTGCGTATCATCGTGGGTAAAAGCAGGCACACCAGCGTTAAAGCCCCGGAAAGAATGGAAAAATTGAGGTGCAAGGCGGTAACCAGCAAGGCAAAACCGAACAGGCCGAAGATAATGGACGGCACCCCCGCCAGCACTTCCACCCCGTACCGGATAAAGCGGGTCAACGCGTTATTGGGCGCGTACTCGGCCAGGTATATGCTGGCGAACAGCCCTATCGGTATCAGGAGAACCATGGTCACCGCCACCAGGTAGAAGGTGCTGACGATGATGGTGGAGATGCCTCCCTCCGCCGAAAGACCGCCCTTGGGCGGCGTGGTAAGGAAGCTCCAGCTCAAACCGGGAAGACCCTGAAACAATACGTACCCGATGACCACCACCAGAATCAGGACGGTTATAGCCCCCCCGCCCCATATCCATATCATGGCCAGGTTCTGGGTTGTTTTAGGCGAGATTCGACGCATGGGAACCTCTCTTTAAAGCAAAAACGGCGATGCTGTTGAGTATAATAATAAAGACAAATAGCACGATGCCCGTGGAAAAAAGGGCGCTTTCATGGATGCCGGAGGCATAGTTCATTTCCAGGGCGATGTTGCCGGTCAAGGTACGCGCCGGGTCTAAAGGCGTCTTGGGAAAGATAATGGCGTTGCCGATAACCATAATCATGGCCATCGTTTCCCCTACCGCCCGGCCCATGCCCAGCACGATGCTGGCACCGATGCCGGAACGCGCCGCCGGCAGCAGCACCCTCCAGATGGTCTGCCAGTGGGTGGAACCCAGCGCCAGGGCACCTTCCTTATAAGAGACCGGCACCGCCCGAATGGCGTCTTCACTGATGCTGATGATGGTGGGCAGCACCATCGCCATCAGGACGATGGAAGCGGCCAGAACGCTGAAGCCGGTACCGCCGATATGGCGGATGGCCGGGATCAGCAGCACCATGCCCACCAGGCCGTAAACGACCGAGGGTATGCCTACCAGCAACTCGACGGAGGGACGGAGGAAGCGGCGGAGCCTGGGCGGGGCTACCTCGGCGAGGAGTATGGCGCAGGCGATGCCCAGCGGCACGGCCATAATCAGCGCGCCGGCGGTCACCACCACCGAGCCGACAATCATGGTAAGGATGCCGAACTGACCCTGGTTAGGCCGCCACACATCGCCGAAAATGAACTTGATAACGCCGATTTCTTTCAGCGCCGGCAGGCCTTCCTTGAAAATAAAGATGGCGATGGCCAGCAGGATAATAAAAGACAGGGTGGCACAGATAAATACCACGTAGCGGGTTATACGGTCGGTTAAATAGCGGGACATAATGCCAACTCCTTATGGACGGGATGGTTGGGTGGGGGCTGCCATCCCGTTCAGCCCCCACCTATATAAAAGGAGGAATTAATTCACCGTGATATAGTCCTGGGCTACGATTGCCTGCCCTTCGGGGCTGAGGAAGAAGTCGATAAACTCTTTCACGATACCGGTGGGCTGGGAACCGGTGAGGAAGAGCAGCGGGCGCACGATGGGGTAAACGCCGCTCTTGGCGTTAGCTACCGTGGCGGCAATGCCTTCCACGCTGAACGCCTTGACCGAGGAATCAAGGTAACCGAAGGAGAGGAAGCCGATGGCATCCGAGTCCCCGGCGACGGTCGTCCTCAGAGCGCCGTTGGAGGGCTGAAGGATAGCGTTGGCCACGATGACCGGGCCGTTCTTGCCCATGACCATTTCTTCAAAGGCGGCCCTGGTGCCGGAACCCTCTTCACGGGCAACGACGTGGATAGTCTTATTAGCGCCGCCGACCTGGCTCCAGTTGGTGATGGCGCCGCTGAAGATGTCTTTTATCTGGGCGACGGTAAGGTTGGTTATGGTCTGGGAAGGATGGGCGATGATAGCGATGCCGTCCTTGGCGAGCACGTGCTCCACGAGACCGCTGGCTATTTCTTCAGCGGTAAGCTCGCGGGAAGCGGCGCCGATATCAGCCGTGCCGTCCTGGGCGGACTTGACGCCCACGCCGGAACCGCCGCCCTGGATGATGACGGTAATATCAGGGTATTTAGCCATGAAAGCGGCGGCCACCTCTTCAGCCAGCGGCTGCACGGTAGTCGAACCCGCTTCAGTGATGGTGCCTTTCATTTCCACGGTGGGGCCGACTGCAATATAGCCTTCGGATTCCACCATGGCCTGTCCCTTATAGCTCAAGCAGTAATCAATGAACTGTTTTACGATGCCGGTGGGCTGGGAACCGGTGAGGAAGAGCAGCGGACGCACGATGGGGTATACACCGCTCTTGGCGTTAGCCACCGTGGCGGCAATGCTTTCCACGCTGAACGCCTTGACCGAGGAATCAAGGTAACCGAAGGAGAGGAAGCCGATGGCATCCGCATCCCCGGCGACGGTCGTCCTCAGAGCGCCGTTGGAGGGCTGAAGGATAGCGTTGGCCACGATGACCGGGCCGTTCTTACCCATGACCATTTCTTCAAAGGCGGCCCTGGTGCCGGAACCCTCTTCACGGGCGACGACGTGGATAGTCTTATTAGCGCCGCCGACCTGGCTCCAGTTGGTGATGGCGCCGCTGAAGATGTCTTTTATCTGGGCGACGGTAAGGTTGGTTATGGTCTGGGAAGGATGGGCGATGATAGCAATGCCGTCCTTGGCCAGGACGAACTCCACAAGACCGCTGGCTATTTCTTCAGCGGTAAGCTCGCGGGAAGCGGCGCCGATATCAGCCGTGCCGTCCTGAGCGGACTTGACGCCCACGCCGGAGCCGCCGCCCTGGATGATGACGGTAATATCAGGATAATCTTCACTGAAAGCAGCCGCCAGTTTTTCCGCCAGGGGCTGTACCGTGGTCGAGCCGGCTTCGGTAATCTGGCCGGAAGGCGTACCGGTGGTAGGGGGTGGGGTAGTAGTCTGCATTGGCGTAGTGGAGGCGGGCGGAGTGGTGGTGGTTGAAGGCGTGGTAGAGGCGGGCTGGTGACTCGCGGTGGTTGTAGGACTTGTATTATTGCATCCGGTAAATGCCAGGACGATGACGAGCAGCATAGATACCGATAATACCAGCCATTTGAATTTTTTCACTTTTTCTCCTTTTTATAATTTAATGATTTATATAATGTTTTCACGTTTGTTACATTTAAGCCTCCCCTGCAAGAATCATTAAAATAATCCATTCAGTTAAAATTATGTATGGTTGAGATTAAGAGGATGTTTTGACTTTGTAAAGTTCCGGTAAAACTTAATTTAAGGTTTTGTTAAGAGCGGGAAAATGCGGAATCGCGGCGGGGTGGGGAGAAATGGCGGGGAAAAATAAAAAGGGCGGATTGGCGTCCGCCCTTAAATATGGATATCCAGGGAGCTAAGTATTACCGGTCTACAGGAATGGGAATATAGTCACTAATATCAGGTCAACGTATCCGGCGCCAGGACATCGCTGCTTTGCCAGAACACCTCGATATTCCTGATAGCAGCAAAAGCCTTGACCACGGCGGGGTCGAACTGGGAGCCCGCTTTGAGTTCCAGCTCCCCCAGGGCAATCCGGTGGCTGGCCGCCCGGCGGTAAGGCCGGTCCGAGGTCATGGCGTCATAGGTATCCGCTACCGAAAGTATCCGCGAGCCAAGGGGAATCCGCGCGCCTTGCAGCCCGTCCGGATAGCCGCGGCCGTCATAGCGTTCATGGTGGTGACGCACCATGAGGGAAAGAGCCTCGTTTTCCATAATCGGCTTGAGGATGCGCTCCCCTACCACGCTGTGCGAGCTGATATGCCGGTATTCGTCTTCAGTCAGCTCTTTATTCTTGTTCAGGACCAGCTCCCGGACGCCGATTTTGCCGATGTCATGCACCAGACCGGCGAACCTGACCTGCTCAACCATGTCCTTGCCCAGCCCCATCTCCACGGCGATGGCGGCGGCCACCCCGGCCACCCGCTGGGAATGACCGCTGGTATAGATATCCTTGGCTTCCAGGGCAAAAACCAGCGAGGTAATGGAGTTGAGCAGATTGTTGCGGATCCTGGCCGTCTGCTCTTTGACCTTCTGCTCCAACTGCTCCCGGTAATGGCGGTTTTCCACCAGCAGGCTTCTTTTTTCCAGGGCGCGCTTGACACTGAGCAGCAGCACCTCCATATCCACCGGTTTCACCAGGTAATCATAAGCGCCGCTCTTCATCATCTTGACCACGGTGCCGACATCCGCCATGGCGGTGACCATGATAACCGCCGTTTCCGGGTAACGCGCGGTAATCTCTTTGAGAGCCTCTTCACCGGACATGCAGGGCATCTTGGAGTCCAGCAGTACCAGGGGGAAGCTGTACTGAGAAAACGCCTGCAAGGCGCTACAGCCGTCACCGAAGGCGGAACAACGGTAGCCGTCCGTCGTCAACATGCGGGACAGAATATCCCGTATGTATTCCTCATCGTCGATTATCATGATGCGTTCTTTTTCAGGTTCCTGCATTTGAGCGCCTCCCAGCAAAACCCGTGCCCGGGTAAATATTACGCGGCTAACACGCCCGGTTAATCATTGCTCAGATAGCCCTCGTTGACGACAATTTTCTGGCCGTCACCGCTCAGGCTGAACTCAATAAAAGCCTTGACGATGCCTTCCGGGGCGTCCTTGGTGAGAAAGTAAAGCGGCCTCACGATGGGATAGAGGTGGGATTTACAGTTGGCCACGGTACATGCCACGCCATCGATAGACAGGGCTTTGGTGGTGTTATCGATATAGCCCAGGGAGAGGTAGCCGATAGCCGAAGGCGTGGTGGAGACCTGCGCCCGGACGGCGCCGTTGGAAGGCTCGAAAAGGGCTTTATCCGTTATCTGGGATTCGCCCATGACCATTTCCTCGAAACAGGCGCGGGTGCCGGAGCCGCCTTCGCGGCTGACAATAGTAATTTCACTATCGCTGCCGCCCAGCTCCCGCCAGTTCTTGATTTCACCGGAGAATATTTTTATCACCTGTTCCCGCGTCAGACCATTCACCGGGTTGTTGGGGTGAACAATAACGGCAATCCCGTCATGGCCGATGAGATGCGTTATCAGTTCCGGCTCTTCCGCTTTAATGTTGCGGGAGGCAGCGCCCAAATCCACCGAGCCCTCCGCCGCTTTCCTGATGCCCTCACTGGAGCCGCCGCCCTGGATGATGATGTTCACATCCGGATTGCGGTTCATGAACTCCTGGGCCAGTTTTTCCGCCACCGGCTGCACCGTGGTGGAGCCGGCTTCATTGATGGTGCCGATAAGCCGGGTTTTCTGGCAGCCGCCGGCGCCCAGTAAACAGACGGCGCCAACCACCAGCACCAGCAACCATCTCAAACAGCTTTTCTTCATCTTGCTCCTTTTAAAATCAGTTCTTCCTGTCCGCCAGGCATTTTTCAATGTTGCTCAGCAGTTCATGGTAGCTGAACGGCTTGTTGAGAAACGGACGGCCCGTGGTCTGGAGGTACTGGTTGGTGGAGGAGGTAACCGTATCCCCGGTGACGAAAATGATCTTGCTGACGTATTCCGGGTGATGGTTCTTAATATATTCGAAGATATCTTTGCCGCTCATGTCCGGCATTTTCATATCCACGATGCAGAGGTCATAGCCGTTCCTGGCGATTTCCGAAAGCCCGGTCCGCCCGTCACCGGCGGCGGTGGTGGTATAGCCCCGGGCGGCCAGGATGCGCTGAATCACTTCCCTGATGCCCGGCTCGTCATCAATAATCAGGATCCGGCCACGGTGCTGTACATCTTCCGGCGGCTCGGTCACCACCATGGATTTTTCTATCGGCAGGGGCGGGGCGGTTTCAGCCACCGGCAGCTCGATGTAGAAGCTGGTGCCCTTGCCTTCGACCGACTCCGCATAAAGCTTCCCGCCATGCTCCGAAATAATACCGTGGCAAATACTCAGTCCCAGGCCGGTGCCCTTGTTGACGTCCTTGGTCGTGAAGAAGGGGTCGAAGATACGGCTCATATTCTCCGGCTTGATGCCGCAGCCGTTATCGCTGATGGTGATGCGCACGAAAGGCAGGCTGGCCGAGGTGCTCACGGTAATGCCGCCTTTGCACCTGACCTCGGCGATGGCATGCTCGGCGTTGATGACGATATTCAAAATCGTCTGCTGAATCTGGTGGTAGTCCGCCATGACCGGCGGCAGGTTTTCCCCCAGGTCCAGCGTCACGGTAATATCGCTGGTCTTGTGCTCGTAAGCGCGCAGCTCCAGCGTCTGTTTAACCAGGTCGTTAATAGAGTGGGCGGACTTGTCCGGCTTGTGCTGGCGGGCAAAGCTCAGGAGGTTCTGCACTATCTTGGCCGCCCGCTGGCTTTCCTTGTATATCTTATCCAGGTCTGCTTTAACGTCCGGCGGCACCGTCCGGTTGGCCGAAAGCAGCTGGGCGTAACCGATGATGCTGGTAAGCGGGTTATTCACTTCATGCGCCACGCCGGAAGCCAGCTCACCTATAGACGCCAGCTTGGAGGTCTGCAAGAGCTGTTCTTCCTGCCGCTTGCGGTCGGTGATATCCGTGGTCACCGAAAGGACGCAATCCACGCCGCCTATTTTCAGCGTTTCCGCGGAATAGAGCATGGTACGGATGGCGCCGGATTTCATGCGGAAGCGGCATTCTTCTTTAAGCACCCGGCCCTTAGTCTTCAGTTTTTTCATGATTGTTTCACGGGCATTGGCTTCATCCCAGCGGTTAATATCAATAACCTTCCGGCCGATGATGTTGTCCCGTGTATAGCCGGTGACGCGGGTATAGGCATCGTTGATTTCAATGTACTTGCCTTCTTCCAGCGTGGTGATGGCCATGCAGTCCGGGCTGGCACGGAAAGCCTTGGAGAACTTTTCCTCCGATTCCCGCAGGGCTTCCTCCACCTTGACCAGTCCGGAAACGTCACGCGCCACCCCCCGGAACCCCACGATGCTGCCGTCACTTTCCAGCATGGGGTAAATAGACATGCCGATATGGCACCTAGAACCGTCACGGTGCGTGGTCTGCCAGGAAAGCCACTTGACCGGCTCGTGTTCCAAACGGATGTGCGTTAGAATCCCGTTAAGGTGGTTGTCAAAAGTCTCGTTAATATAGTCCCGCAGCCGGCGGCCAATCATCTCCTCATGGGAATAGCCGAGGCACTGGCAAAGGGCATCATTTACCACGGTGAATTGTCCCTGCAAGTCCAGCTCAAAATAGCCTTCCTCGATGCTTTCCAGGATGCTGCGGTACCTTTTTTCACTGAGGCGCAGGTCATTCAGCGAGCCTTCCAGCCGCTCCAGCATCTGGTCGATAGTCCCGCTCAAATCCGCGAACTCGTCATGGCCGGGCAGGTTAATGCGGGCGTTGGTGCCCTGGGAAAGGTCTATTTTGCTGACGCGCCAGCGCAGGTAGCTCAGCCGGGAAAGGACCTGTTTTTCCAGTAGCAGCATGATAATGATGGTAAAAATCGCCCCCACGATAATCACGGTGTAGGTAAAATAGTGGGACGTGGTGATGCCCTGGAGGTGTATGGTGCGGGGCTCGTCAACTTTAAGGATAAGGCCGGGATTGCCGTGAATATCATTAAGCAGGGTGTAGCCGGCCACGTAATCGTCGTTCAGGGGGGATACGGCTATCGGCAGGCCGGTATCCAGCTGTACCGCCGCTTTCACGACATCGTCGGGCAGGGTGTTGTCCGTAAACGGATAGATGTTCAGGTGGTAAAGGAAGGTGCTGTCCGCGATGTTTTTAATCCGGGTGGAGTCCAGGTAATGCCCGATAATCAGCGTGCCCTGGTTGGGTCCCCGACCCTGGCTGGTCAATATGGGATAGGAAGCGATAACGGCCGGGCTTTCCGGCAGCATGACGATGCCGGAATAGGTGATGTTATCTTCGCCGGTGTGAAAAACAGGCAACTCGCCGGTAATTTCCTCCTGGCTCAGGCTGGCTTCCAGCGGGACTTCTTTATTACTGCCTACATCAAACCCCTTGCTGTACACCAGCTCGCCGGACTTGTTCAGGAACAGGACGAAATTGATACTGAAATCCGAAAAGAAGCGGTCGTGCAGGGTGGAGTCGATATAGTCCCCGCCCGGGGTCTGGATGAACCGGAAGGTATCATCGCGCCGCGCCAGGTCCCGCGCCACGGAATCGAGTATGGTTATCTGGTCGTAAATAGCGCTCTGGGCGCGCCGGACGTTCTCACGTGTTTTCTGGGCTTCCAGGTTGTTATAGCTGCCGGCGATGATTATCTGGGAAACGGCAAAAATGGCAACAGTCAGGCAAGCGAGTGTGGACAGGATGATCATCAGTGTTTTTTTACGGACTGACAAGGTGTTATCCTCAAGGCACTCAAGCCTTCATTTATATTCAAATCAAGGAGGGCAGGTATGACCTGTAATTTGAATATAACGTCCGCCACAGAAAAAAATTGTAAACGTTATGGTAAGAATAATAAACGAACGATAAACAATATACGTTTGTCTTAGTACAATCCGGGGGTGACGCCGCAATGAAAAAATGGCGAAAGTAATATAGTTCAGACTGGTGTTTAATACTGGGATTAATAAAGTGAAAGACAAAATAAGAGGCAAACGGCGAACGCTACAGGTCTACACTAGCTTTATTATTATGTCCCGGTAATATTGAAGCTACACCCGAATGCAGGCGACCTGGTGGCCGGTGGAGATGGTGCGGAGCTCCGGGACGGACTGGGCGCATTCCGGCATGGCCATGAAGCAGCGGGGGTGGAAGGCGCAGCCCGGCGGGGGGTTAAGGGGGCTGGGCACCTCGCCCTTGAGGATAATGCGCTCCCGGGTCTCCTCCACAAAGGGGTCGGCGATGGGCACGG
>JBAZGT010000031.1 GCA_041652735.1 Dehalococcoidales bacterium
CTGGCGAAAGGATTATAATACTGTCAGGCCGCATAGCTCATTGGGCGGCTTGGCACCCCAGGATTTCATAGAACTAGCCGGAAGACGCTAAGATGCAGATGGCACTAAGAATGGGGTAAGGTCAGATTGAGGATCCAAATCTATAGCTAATACTTTCTTCCCCCTAAAAGCCAATTCAGAGACCAAATTAGCTACAATCGTGGTTTTACCTACACCACCTTTATAATTGATGACCGATATTGTTTTCATATTTTACTTTTCTCCATTGTATGTAGGGGAACTCAATTATACCACAGTAAAATCATACCGTAAATACAAGGAATGTACGGTTATGTAAGAAATGTTGAAGATTAGCAAAAATAGAAAAACCCCGTCAACTAATAAGTTGAAACAGGGCTTTTTAATATCAAAATCTGGTACCCCAGGGGCGACTCGAACGCCCGACACGCGGTTTAGGAAACCGCTGCTCTATCCGCCTGAGCTACTGGGGCATGGCCTGACAGAGTAATTCTAACAATTGGGCGCACTCTCTGCAAGCGGATAGCTGGAAACAAAATCCCCCGCCCCTCCCCCCGGCGCTTTTCTTAGTATTGGCCGCCGCCCCGCCCCCGCTATTCCGGCTTCCTGATGAATGACGGCACCAGCAGCACGGATTGCTTGGCTACGGCTACCACTTTAGAAGCCACGCTCCCCAGCGCCCACGTCTCCATGCCGTGGTGTCCGTGGCTGGTCATGGCTATCAGCGTGCAGTCTATATCATCGGCGTAGCCGAGTATTTCCTTGGCCGGCTCGCCGGTTTTTACTTCACAATGTACTTTGGCTTTAGTCTGCGCCAGGTCGCTGCACACTTCTTCCAGCGATTTTATTACCGCGTCTTTGGTCGAGCTCATGTCCCGCTCCACGTACCGTATATAGTCCAGCCCGCCGATGGTCCTTACGTGCCTCCCCGCCTCCACCACCCGGATGGGGAACACCTCGCAGTCCACTATTTTCGCCAGCTCCCGGATGTAGGGCAGTACGGCGATGCTCTTATCGGAGCCGTCCAGCGTTATCAGTATCCGGCTGTACACGCTCGGGCTGTTTTTATCCACCTTCTCCCTGGCTTTCACCACCACCAGCGGCACGCTGGTCCTCTTGAATACCTTGTCCACCGTGCTCCCCAGCGACCACGGCATGATGCCGGAGCGCCCGTGAGATGTCATAAAGATAATATCTATTTTCTCGTCCTGCGCGTAGCGTAATATCTCCTCTGACGGTTTGCCGTAAAGCACCTCCGTTTTCAGCGTCGCCGTGGAGCCGGCCAGCCGGCTGTCCAGCACCCGTGAAGCGTCCTTGAGGTAAAGCGCGCAGGTCTCGCCTTCTTCTTTGGCGTTGGCTTCGCAGGCCCCCATGATAATTATCTCGGAGTTGAGCGGTCCCGCCAGCTCCAGCACCGCCGGGAAGACCTGTTCCGCCAGTTTGGAACCGTCGAGGGGGATTAAAATTCTATGATACATATTATCTCCTTTAATGACCTTCTCCGGGTTCCCGGCCCCTTTAGTATTTCCATAATAATAGCAAATTGCAGAGCCCGATGACCAGTATCATCAAAGGTATCCCGTACCTGAGATACTTGCCCCAGCTTATGGGGTAGCCTTCCCGTTCGGAAATAGCCGTGCCCACCACGTTGGCCGATGCGCCTATCGGCGTGCCGTTGCCGCCGATATCCGTGCCCAGCGCCAGCGCCCAGGCTATGGGATGCAGGTTCATACCCTGCGTCTGCGCCAGCTGGCTGATTACCGGCACCATCGTCGCCGCGAAGGGGATGTTATCGACCAGGGAGGAAGCGATGGCTGAAAGCCACAGTATAATGGATATCGCCGCCGTCAGGTTGCCGCCGCATACCTTGCCGATGAAGTTGGCCAGCAGGTTGAGCGCGCCCGTTTCTTCCAGCCCGCCCACGCAGATGAACAGGCCGATGAAAAACAGCAGCGTACGCCAGTCCACATTCTTCATGATATGCGGTGTTTCCCGGTTCACCGCCGCCAGCGTCAGCGCCGCCGCGATTACCCCTATTAACGCCACGGAAATGCCGGTCTGGGCGTGTGTAATCAGCAGGACAATCACTACCAGGAATATCCCGGTGTGTAGCAGGAACAGGCCGCGGTTGGTAATGGCTTCCCGTGGTTCCGGGTATTTGGGGGCCTCGGAGCCGTTGTTTTTCGCGTAAGAAGCATTCAGCGTCTTGCGGAAAGAGAAAAAAATGAATATCAGGCAGACGGCCATGCCCGCCAGAGCGATGATGCCCGTATTCGCTATGAAGTCCGTGAAGGTGTAGCCCAGTGACGTGCCGATGATGATATTAGGCGGGTCGCCGGACATGGTGGCGCTTCCCCCGATGTTGGAAGCGAATATTTCCGATATTATTACCGGCACCGGGTCGAACTTCAACATGCGGGATATCTCGATGGTCACGGTGGCTAGAAACAGCATCACCGTAATGCTGTCGATAAACATGGAAAGGAAGCCGGCCAGCACCGTGAATGTCACCAGGATGGGGACGACTTTGTAGTGTACCACCTTGGCCACTACCAGGCACATCCAGCGGAAAAAGCCCACTTTAGCCAGCCCCTCCACCATTATCATCATCCCGGCGATAAATATGAGCGTCTGCCAGTTGACGCCGTGCGACTCCAGGTGCTCGTGCCCCGGTATCCAGAATATGGGCTTGAATATTTCGGAAAGGTTGAGCACGTCGAAGCAGGCCTGGCTGCTTTGCAGGACAAAAAGCAGCACCAGCAGCGTCAGGGCGGCCCCGACCAGCGCCGGTATGTAGCGGTGAATTTTGCCTATCGTTATGATGACAAACATCACCACGAAAAATATAACAACAAGTATCTGGCTTAAAGTTTCCATGATTCCGCCGTAGGTAAAATTGGCCCGGTTACCCGGTTGTTTCTTCCACGCCGCCGTTCTGGTCCACGAACAGCGCCGTTATCCCGGTCCGGTCCTTGGCTATAGCCGGCAGTCTTTCCCACAGCCTGCGGAACGGTTTGGTATCGGGCAGGGCGATGCTGTATTTGCAGTTCTGGTCGTCCATCCGCCGCAGGATGCCGCCCAGCGCGGAAACAAAAGAGCTGAATATTACCGGGGCCGGGGACTCCGTGCCTTTAACCTCGATAATCCACTTCTCTCGGCCCCGCCTCGCCTCGATATCGATGTTGTGATTGGGAATGCCGTTCGCTTCAAGGTGCCATCCCTGTGCGGTCAGGTGTTTTTCCAGGACGCGCCTGACCTTCTTGCCGGGAAGAAAATCATCATTCTTCATTGACTTGTTACCAACCGCGCCGCTGTTAAAAAAGTACAGGGTGAGAGCCGGTTAGCCGCGGTCCTCACCCTGTAGCCTTTAAACCTTACTTTAGATGTCGTAGTACAGGTAGAACTCATAAGGATGGGGCCGCAAAGCCACCGCATCGTACTCGTTCTTCCGCTTGTAGTTTATCCAGGTATCTATCAGGTCCTGGGTAAATACGCCGCCTTCCATCAGGAAGTCATGGTCTTTTTCCAGGGCTTCCAGCACCTCCAGCAGGGAGCCGGGGGTGGACTTTATCTTGGCTTTTTCTTCCGGCTCCAGCTCGTAGATGTCCTTGTCTATGGGCTCGCCGGGGTCGATTTTGTTTTTAATGCCGTCCAGGCCGGCCATCAGCATGGCGGAGAAGGCCAGGTACGGGTTGCTGCTGGCATCCGGGCAGCGGTACTCTATCCGCTTGGTCTTGGCGCTCTTGGAATAGAGCGGGATACGGATGCTGGCGCTGCGGTTGCGCTGGGAATAGACCAGGTTGATGGGGGCCTCGTACCCCGGCACCAGGCGGCGGTAGGAGTTGGTGGTGGGGGCGCAGAAGGCCAGCAGGGCCGGCGTGTGTTTCAGCAGCCCGCCGATGTAGTAGAGGGCGGTCTGGCTCAACAGCCCGTAGCCCTTGGCATCGTAGAACTCGTTGACGCCGGACTTCCAGAGGCTCTGGTGCACGTGCATGCCGGAGCCGTTGTCCTGGAAGACGGGTTTGGGCATGAAGGTGACGGTAAAACCGTTTTGTACCGCCACGTTCTTGGCGATGTACTTGTAAAGCATGACGTTATCGCCCTGCTTGGTCAGCGTATCGAACCGCATGCCGAACTCGCACTGGCCGCCGGTAGCCACCTCGTGGTGGTGCTTGTCGATATAGAGTCCGGCCTCCATCATTTTAAGGGCTATCTTGGTGCGGATGCCCTGCGTCTGGTCGGTGGGCGGTACGGGGAAATAGCCTTCCTTGGGGCGCGGGCGGTAGCCCAGGTTGGCGCCCACGCCGTTGCCGGAGTTCCAGATGCCCTCGTTGGAATCGATGGCGTAGAAGCCCGTGTGGCTGTTCTGCTCGAACCGCACGCTGTTGAAGATGAAGAACTCCAGCTCCGGGCCCCAGTAGCTCGTATCCGCGATTTTGGTGGACTTGAGGTAAGACTCGGCCTTCCTCGCTACGTAGCGCGGGTTTTTAGAGTAGTCCTCCCCGGTTACCGGGTCGCGCACGTCGCAGATCAGGCTCAACGTGGGCACCGACTCTATGGGATCGATGATGGCCGTAGTGGGGTCCGGCACCAGCAGCATATCGCTCTCATGGATTGCCCGGAAGCCCCGGATGGACGAGCCGTCAAAGCCGTTGCCTTCCTCGAAGAGCTCCACATTAAGCTCGGTGATGGGTAGGGTATAGTGCTGCCAGAGGCCGGGAACATCGATAAATTTGAGGTCGACGAACTGGCAGCCCTTTTCCTTGGCTAGTGCCAAGGCACTCTGGATTTCGCTAGAAGTTTTGGCAGTCATATTTTTATTCTTTCTCCCTAATATCCCTTACATTTCGTCCGCTTTGTAGAAAGCCTTGCCGGGAACGCCGGCTACTGCGGGTACGTCATCCGCGGGATAAGCCTGTATACCGTGCTCGGGCAGGTCCAGCCCTTCCAGCTCTTCTTTCCGGCTGGCGCGCAGACCTATGGTCTTCTTGATTAGCCAGAAGGTGATGGTCATGGTAACGCCTACCCAGATAACCAGCGCCGCGATGTCCACCAGCTGCAGTACCAGCTGGCCCGCGTGACCGGTGATGAGCCCTTCGACGCCGCCGTAAGTGCCGTCCGCGAAGATGCCGACGCACAGCAGCCCGAAGATGCCTCCGCCGAAGTGCACCGGTACCGCGCCTACCGCGTCATCTACCTTGAATACCCTCTCTACCAGGTAAGAGAAGAAGAACATCACCGGTACTGCCAGAGCGCCTATCACTACGGAAGCCCAGGGCGCCACGTAAGCGCAGGGGGCGGTAATCGCTACCAGGCCCACCAGACACCCGTTGCAGCCCATGATAATGTCCATTTTGCCGGTCTTGGCGAAGGTCCAGTATAACGCCACCACCGCGCCGGTAACACCGGCCAGGAAGGTGTTGGCCGCGATGACCGATATGCGTAAATCCGTGGCTGCCAGGGTGCTGCCCGGGTTGAACCCGAACCACCCGAAGAACAGGATGAAAGTGCCTATAACCACGAACGGCAGGTTATGCCCTTTGATGGCGTTGGGTGTGCCGTCCTTGTTAAATTTCCCTATGCGCGGGCCTACCATGGCCGCCCCGATAAAGGCCGCCAGGCCGCCCACCATGTGTACCACACCGGAACCGGCGAAGTCCTTGACGCCGGTGACTCCCATTATTTGCAGCGTGCTCAGCCAGCCGCCGCCCCACACCCATTTGCCGAATATGGGGTACACGATGGCGCCTAGGATGAAGGCGTAAGCCAGGTAGCCGGTAATCTTCATCCTCTCCGCCACGGCACCGGCCACGATGGTGCAGGCGGTGGCCATGAAGCACATCTGGAAGAACCACATCATAATCGTGGAAACGTCATAGCTGCTGCCGGAAAGGAAAAATCCGGAGTAGCCGATAATGCTGTTGCCCTGGTCGAGGCCGGAGAATAAATTGGAGCCCCCGAACATCAAGGCGAAACCGAAAGCCCAGAAACCTATGGATGAAATACAAAAGTCCATGAAGCTCTTGGTCCAGTAGTTTACATTGTTCTTGGAGCGTATCAGGCCGGCGCCCAGGAAGGCGAAGCCCAGCTGCATGAACCAGACCAGGAAGCCGGTGATGAGCGTCCAGGCCATGTTGACCGCCATGTTCGGATTATCCGCGATGGTGTCCGCCCCGTTGGAGTCGGCGGCAAAAGCGTAGTGGGGGACCAGCCAGAACGAGGAGAACATCAGCACCAGCATCACGGCGATGACCAGCCCTCTCCTTGTCCAGGCGTCCCGGCGCGTTGTGCCGGCATTGAGCCATCTGGCTATGGGGTTGATGATGGGCCCGAAGAGCCCGCCGGAGGAGCCGGTGTTCGCCCGGCTGGAAAATGGTCGGATAACAGACGCAAAAATTCCCATACGATACTCCTTTCCAAATCTAAAAATGTGCCCGGTAGCGTTTTGATGAATTCACTACCGGGCGATTGAACTACGGCATCTGAATTTTGCTTGAACGGTTTGCTGCCGACTTCATTCAGGTGATGCCGGTTGAGGCGGCTGGTTTATTCTTCCGCTTCCACTTCCCCGCCTGCTTTGTTGGCATGGCGTTTCTTCAGGACGGTGGGTAAGACCACCCAGGCCAGGAAAAGTACCCCGAAAACTGCGATGGCTGCTATGGCTGATACTGGCATTCTTTGATTCCTCCCTTCAGATTTCTCTTTACAGACAAGTTTTGTATCTACACTATTAGTCTAGGATAAATAGCAAGGTATAACTACGGATAAGATAACAGAAAAGAGGGCGGCGTAATTTGTGCAAAATATACAAATGCTAGGCGGCGCGGATTACTTCGCCGGCCCGCAGCGCCAGGTGCAGCTTCAGCCTTGTTTCGCCGTCGTCCAGGTTCAGGCTGGCGATTTCCTGTATGCGCTGTAAACGGTAGAGCAGGGTATTGCGGTGGACATGGAGGACTTTGGCCGTCTCGGCCAGGGTGGGGTAGCGCAGGGTCGCTTCCAGCGTCTGTAACAGCTCTCCCTCGTGCTCCAGGTCGTATTCCGCCAAAAGGCCGATGGCGTCCTGGTAAAAGCTCTTCAGCTCGTCGGGGCCGATGGAAAGCAGCAGCCGGTAAACGCCCAGGTCGCCGAAGAAGCTCGTCGAGCCCTCCCCGAACAGCCTTTTCCCCACCGCCAGGGAGCGCTCCGCCTCCTGGAAAGAGGTGCGCAGCCCCGCCGCCCCGGTATATGCCCGCCCTATGCCCAGTGATACTTTCGCCCCCAGGTAGCCCGCCAGTTTTTGCGCGGCCTCCTGCCCGAGGCGCCGCAAATCCTCCGCCGCTGTGTCCGCCGCCACCGGGTAAAGAATTATCAGTGAATTGGTGCGGCAGTGGCACAAAGCCTTGCTGAAAAGCGCCGTCGCCTTTCTGGTGACCACCGTCCCTTTTAGATTGACGTCCGCTATTTGCACTACCATCACGGCGTAGCTCCGGGATAGGTCCAGCCCCAGGCGTTCCGCCCGTTCGTTGACGGCGGCGGGGGGAAGGTCGCCGTTTAAAAGCGACTCCACCATTTCCACCTGGAACTTGTCTTCCACGTCCTCCACCGCTTGCTGGCGTGAAATCTCGATGGCCAGGGATAAAGCCCCCACCTTGGCCGTGACGCGGTCGGCTTCCTGTATCTCCCCGGTGGGCGCGATAATCAGCAGATAGCCCTCCGCCCCCTGTTTGCCGGTGATGGGGCTTAAAAATCCGGAAAAACCGTTGGCCAGCTTCAAACCGACGATTGACGACGGCGCGGTATGAAAAAGCCGGGTCAGCGTCGACTGCACATCGCTGAATTTATGGTTACCGTTAGGGGAACGCGGGGCAAAGTCCAGGTCGAGCAGCATGATGGTGCGCCCGGTCAGTTCCTTCAGTTTCTGTAATATTACGTCGATGCCCCGCCCCGCCAGCGCCAGCTCCATCAGCTCCTTGGTCAGTTCCTGTTCCCGCTGGTAGAGGCGCTCTTTTTCCTCCCTGATTAACGTGGTGAGCTGCCCCTCCAGGGCGGTCAGGTCGCTCTCCGGCGGCAGCTGCATCACCGGTATCTTGTAGCCGTTGACCATTTCCATGGCGGCCGGGAGCCCTTCCCCCAGTATGCCCAGCGCGCTGGCGCCCTGCTCGGAAAGGGAGGTAATCAGGTAGGCCAGCGTGATGCCCAGCCCGCGGGCGGTAGCCGCGTCCACCAGTGCCAGTTCTTTACCGCGCAGCCGGTCGAAGCCGGGCGGCGTGGGCCTCAAGGTTACCACCCAGCTTACCTCGTTGTAGATGCCGAAGTCCCCGGTCACCAGGTCCGTTCCCCGGGGCATGGCGCGCCATACCTGTTCCAGGGTGGGCATTACCACACCCCCAGGTAGTTATCCCTTTCCCAGGGAGTGACATGCTGGCAGTATTCCCGCCATTCGCGCCGCTTGGCGTCCAGGAATTTGGAAAAAAGCATATCGCCGAGTGCTTCTCTGATGACCGTGTCTTTCTGTAGTTCGTCCAGCGCTTCGCCGAGTGTTTCCGGCAGGCTGACGATTTGCCGCCGCCGCAGCTCTTCCTCGTCGAAGGTGAAGAGGTTTTCCTCCACCGGCGGCGGCAGGGAGAGCTTTTCTTTGATTCCGTGCAGCCCGCAGGCCAGCATCGTCGTGTAGCCCAGGTAGGGATTGCAGGAGGGGTCCGGGTTCCTTATTTCCAGCCGGGTGGTATTGAGCTTTTGCGGGTTCACCTTGGGCACCCGTATCAGCGCCGAGCGGTTGACCCTGGCCCAGGTAATATATACCGGCGCCTCGAAACCCCTTACCAGCCTCTTGTAGGAGTTTACCAGCGGGTTGAGGATGGCGCACATGCCGCGGGCGTGGTAGAGCAGGCCGGCCAGAAAGTAGCGGGCCGTCTCGGAAAGGCCGTATTCGTCTTTAGCATCGGAAAAAGCGTTTTTACCGGTGCTGATGTTCATCAGGCTCATCGGTACATGCAGGCCGCTGCCCTCCAGTTTTTCAAAGGGCTTGGGCATGAAGGTAACGGACAGCCCGTGCCTCTGCGCGATGGCTTTAATCGTATAGCGGGCGGTGATGATACTGTCCGCGTTTTTCAGCGCGTCCTCCGGGGCGAAGTCTATTTCATGCTGCCCCGCCCCCAGCTCGTGATGGCTGGTCTCCACCCGCACGGACATCTCGCGTAAAACGTGTACCATTTCTTTCCGGATGGAAGCGGAAAGCCCGGTGGAAAGGTCGAAGTAGCCGCCCTGGTCCTGCGTCAGCGGCACCACCTGGCCGTTTTCTTTAGGGGAAAACAGGTAGAACTCCAGCTCCGGGGCCACGTAAAAACGGTAGTCCAGCGC
The DNA here is from genome assembly GCA_041652735.1 of Dehalococcoidales bacterium. Lineage (NCBI taxonomy): Bacteria > Bacillati > Chloroflexota > Dehalococcoidia > Dehalococcoidales > Dehalococcoidales bacterium. Next base: position 9,358 of record JBAZGT010000031.1, read on the forward strand.
CGCCGCCGCCTCGGTGGCTTTAATCAGCACCGTGCGGGAATCGCCGGGAAAAAGCTTTCCCTCCGGGGTAAGCACCGAGCCCACCACCCTGGCCGCCGGTTCGCCGTCCTGCTCCCACGGCAGCAGCGTTATCGTGGAGAGGTCCGGCTTGAGGTACATGTCGCTTTCCAGTACGCGGACGAACCCCTCCACCGAGGAGCCGTCGAACCACTTGCCGTGTTCGATGCTGTCGGCCAGCTCTTCGATAGGAATGGTGACGCTCTTGACTACCCCGAGAATATCGCTGAACTGGAGGTACACGAAGCGTACCCCCTTTTCCTCCAGGTCTTTAATGATTCCCTCGTTCGCGGTCCTCTCGTTGTCCGTCATTTTCTCTCCCCCTCGCTGGATTTCCCCCTGGGTATTGGTCTTGGTACATATTGCACATTACACCGGGTTGATGACGGCTTAATGCAGGATATACCGGCATTATCACCGATTATATCTAATTATATTTGTGCAAATGTTACAAACAGATTACACGGCGGTTAAATTTTTAGAAAAAAGTATAACGGAAGGCCGCTTTAGGCTGTTGGCGGGGATTTTAGAGAAATAGCCGGGGAGTTATGCCTGGCTTATACTGGCCCCATAAACGACCGGAAGGGTAATGCCCTCCCGGTCGCTATAGGTTTTCTGCTTGATGTTTATTGAATGCCGGCGTCGGTGACCGCCGCGCCGGAAACGTCCACTATCGCCGCCCCTCCGTCGATGAGCAGCGCCGCCCCGGTCATGAAAGATGATTCTTCACTGGCCAGGAAGGTGCAGACGCCGGTGATTTCTTCCGGTTTGGATACGCGCCGCAGCGGCACGTTATGGGAAAAGTAGTCCAGCCCGCCCTGCTTGTCTGTTTTCAGCGCCTTGGCCAGCGGGAGAATCATTTCATCGAGCAACTCGGTATCGATGCCGCCGGGGCAGACCGCGTTGACCCTTATCTTATAGGGGCCGTAGTCCAGCGCCGCCTGCTGGGAAAGCATGATAAGTCCGGCCTTGGCGGTGTTGTAGGCGGGGCAGGCGGGCAGGCAGCGCGTGCCGCCCAGCGAGGCGATGTTGATGATGGAGCCGCCGCCGTTTTTTATCATTTCCGGGATGGCCTCGTGCATCAGCAGGAAGGGCCCGGTGAGGTTGATATCAATTACCTTGCGCCAGTCGTCCGGCGCCAGGTCGGCCAGCCTGCCCTTGACGTCGGATGCGGCGTTATTGACCAGTATGTCCAGCTTGCCGCCCCACTTTACCGTCTCCGCCACCATCCGTTTGGCGTCCTCGTCTTTGGAGACGTCTCCCTGGCAGATGAGCACCGCTCCTTTCGCCATCGTTTTGGCCGCCTGTTCCAGCTTTTCGCGCCGGCGGCCGGTAATGCAGACTTTAGCGCCGTCTTTGACGAAACGCTGCGCGATGGCCGTCCCCAGTCCGCTGCCGCCGCCGGTGATGAGCGCCACTTTGCCTTTGAGGTCCATAGTATGTTTTCCTCCAGTATTTTTAGTTCAAAATTTTTTAGCCGCGCCGCGGCCTAGTCGTGCCGCTCGCCGGTCAGCGATACCGCCATGCAGACGTAAGGCCGGTCTATCTTGTTGGTGACGATAGGGCAATGCCACAGGCCGGCCGGCGCTATCAGCACGAAGGGCTTGTCGAAGGTATGCTTCTCTTCCTTGCCCAGCTCGCCGATGGATATTTCCACCTCCGCCCCCAGTTCATCCAGGTGGGCCGGGTCTGTCCCGATGAAGAACACTGCCTCATCGTAGTCGTGCACGTGCGGCTTGCGGGACATGCCGGTAATGCCGGTGTTGTACCCGCAGGCGTAGATGATATGCAGTTTCATCCCCCCCAGCTCCTTCGCCCCCACGGAGAATAAGGGTCCTGCCGGTGTCTTGTGGAACGGAATTGTCGTCAGGTATTTGCCATACTGTGATTCCGCCATATTACGTTGCTCCTTTGCTTGTTTTAATTTACAGTAAACAGTTTTCAGTTATCAGTAGGGGAAAAGGGGAGGGGCCCTAATTACAAACTACTAATTACTAATTACTTCCCCTTACTCCTTTATCTTCTTCCTCATTTCCTCCATCATCTGGTTGACGCGTTTGCGGTGGGCGGGGCCGCCCGGTCCCGGCCCGGAGGTCGGGTTATTGCCCATCTCGTTAAGGTTGGCCAGCATAGTCGGGATGCGCTGGAACGGCACGGAAATCAGGAATAAGCCCGGCGGGAAGATATTCAGCGCCTGCATGCCCAGGCCCAGCCCGGTGATGAAATAGTTCAGCTCGCCGCTGACCACGGGATAAACGTAAATCCAGGCGCAGGCCACCACCGGCGTGGCTTTGCTGGCGAAGGGCTGCCCGGTGGAGTAGTTGATGGAGCGCAGCAGCGTTTGCGCCTGGTTGATGTCCGCCGTCAGCACCACCAAATCGGGGTCGAAGGTGAGCTTGTCCACCGGCGCGAAAGCCATGTACTGCACCGAGCCTTTCGGCAGGCGGGGAAGGTAATCGTACATGGCGCGGCAGGCATTGTCGCCCTTGAAAAGCCCCTCCTCCCCCCCGAACGCCCCGCTGACCAGCAGCGACTCCGGGTCTTTCATGCCCAATATCATCTGCTCCACGCCCACGCAGACCCAGTCCTCCGGCGCCACGTAAAAAGCGTTGCCTGCCTGGGCTTCCTTGAGCATCTCGCACATATTCAGCTCTTTGCTTATCCGCGCTATGCCCTTGGGCCGGGATATCATGAACTTGATGCCCACCGGTTTGTACTCGAAGTTGAATTGATCGAGTACGGAAAAGTCCTGTTTCTTTGCTGCCACGATTGCCTCCTTTTTAGTAGTTAATTTTCATCTGTCGGCGGTTATTGCCTCGCCGGTTGGCCTTCCGGCATGGCCTTTTTGGCGTCGCCGGTGCCGGGTATGATGGACATCTGGATGTGCGGCCGGGAGAATTTCGTCCATCTTATCGGGCCGTGCTTGACGTTTTTGGGTATAAATACGGCGCTGGTGCGGTCCGTTACCTGCTTTTCGCCGTCCATGTAGGCTTCTATTTCCGCCCCCAGGTCCCAGGGCTTTTCCGGGTCGGTGCCGATATTGAGCACGATTTCATCATAATTGTGGGCATGGCTCCCCTCGATGGCGTTCGGGGAGGGCATTTCCCATATCCACACGTATTCCAGGTAAACGTTGCACCCCGCCACGAGGCTGTTGCTCATGTACGTCAGCGCCGGGCTGGTCCGCCCCTTTATTTTCAGGGGGGGAGCAACCTCGCGGGCCGGCGCGTCTATCACGTATTTTTCGCATTCGCCGGGTTTGGTGGCTTTAACTCTCGGCTTCACGCCCTTTTTCTCGCTGATATCGCCGGTGAACTTGATGGCCATTTGCATGTGCGGTTTTTCAAAGCCCTTCCAGGAGACCTTGCCGTGCTCCACCCCTTCGGGTATCCAGAGCGCGGTGGTGCGGGTGGTAAGCTGCCGGTCCTGTCCCATGTACCCCTCTATTTCCCCGCCCAGGTATTCCGGGTGCTGCGGGTCCATGCCCAGCGTAAAGATTATCTCCGGGTAGTCGTGGGCTTCCATCGCCAGGTGCATCGGATTCGGCTTGGGCTTCGACTTTACCCAGTTGAACATGACGTTTATATTGCTGCCCGGCACCAGCTCTTCGCTCATCAGCCAGCCGCCCGGGAACTTGCTCTTTTCGTCGGACATTTTAACCATGTATTTATCGTACTTTCCTGCCGCCATGGTATCACTCCCTATGTGTAGTTATTAGTCCGGGGCAAAAGGGGCGGGGCCAAACTACAAAATACTGATTACAAACTACCCGTCCTTACTCCCCCCTATAATAGAGTTGTTGCCGCGGATATTCAAGTTATTTTTATATTGGTGAACGGGCTTTTGGCCGCACCGCCCGGCGTGGTATCATTTGGAGACCGGAGGTATGACCTATGAAGCTGAAAACCGCGCTTGTTAACGGGCTCATCGCCTTTGTGCCGGTGGCGGTGCTCATGGCTTTATGGATTTGGCTGCGGGCGGATGCCCTGGTAAGCAAGTCCGCCGGTCTGGAGCCGGGTTTCCTGGTGCCGCAGACCGCCGCCGAGGCTATCCGCACCGGCTATACCCTCTGGCTGCCCATATCCCTGGTGCTCGGTCTGCTGCTGGCTTTTTTGTTCTACCTGGTCACCGTCCGGGGCAACATGAGGCCACTGGTCTTTAGCATTATCATCGTCGGCATCGCGCTGGTGGTCAGCGGCATCGCTTTTGTCTCCGGCATGGTTTTCGCGGTGGAGGCGATGGGGGAAATGCTCATTATCGCCGCCGGTTACGGTGTGCTGCTGCCGCTGCTGGCCCAACGCCGACTAAAGGCAGGATAGAAAAAATATGGAGCGAAAAATGCTGGAAGGCAAGGTAGCCGTCGTTACGGGGGCCCGGCGGGGCATCGGTAGGGCGGTCGCTTTAACGCTGGCCGGAGCGGGGGCCGACCTCGTGCTCGCGGACACTGTCGCCGACGATGGCCGGCTGGATAAAGTCGCCTCGGAAATCGGCCGCCTCAACCGCGGCGCGCTGGCTGTTCGGGTGGATATATCCAGTAAATCTGATGTGGCGGAAATGGTGCGTTTGGCCGTCGCGCGCTTTGGTAAAATAGATATCCTGGTGAACTGCGCCGGCGTCTGGCTGCCCGGCCAGAATCTGATTGATACCCCGGAGGAAAACTGGGACAAGGTTATCGATACCAACCTTAAAGGGACCTATTTCTGCTGCCGGGAGGTGGGACGGGTCATGGCGGCGCGGGGCAGCGGCAATATCGTTAATCTGTCGTCGCAGGTAGGGCTGAACCCGGGCACCGGGGGCGGCGCTTACTCTATCTCCAAGGCGGGGATTATCATGCTTACCCGGCAGCTGGCCCTGGAGCTGGCGGCTAACCATATCCGCGTCAACGCCCTGGCGCCGGGTATCGTCAAAACGGACTTTAATAAAAACCTGTGGCAAAATGCGGCCGGCGCGCAGCAGATGGGGCAAATGGTGCCCCTGGGCCGGCTGGCGGAGCCGGAAGACATCGCCCGCGCCGCCCTTTTCCTCGCCTCTGATGACTCCTCTTATATCACCGGAGTGGTTCTGCCGGTGGATGGCGGCTGGCAGGTCTCTCCCCCGCCCCGCCCCGCAAAATAAACTCACGTACCTCCCGCCGTCATTATCCCCGCTTTAATAACACCATCCCCAAACCTCATCAATCAATCGCTCCCTCTCTGTCAACGGAGAGGGAGCCGGAAGGAAAGGTTAAGTATTATCCGCCCCTCCCTCCCCGTCCCGCTTTTAGGCACAATATTGCTCTCCTTTAGCGTAAGGAGTACAATCAAAAACGGGTCTTTCTTTTAATCATATTAAGGAGGAATCTGCCTGTGAAAGCCGCCTTTATCGTCGCCCCTAAAAAGTTTGAAATCAGGGATATCCCCATGCCTGAAATCAGCCCCGATGAGATGCTGGTGAAAATAGCTGCCTGCGGCGTCTGCTCCTCGGACATGCCGTCCTATCTGGACACCAGCGCCATGCATGCCCCTTTTCCCCGCCGCGGCGGCCACGAGCCTGCCGGCACAGTGGTGGAGGTGGGCAAAAACGTTAAGGGCTATAAGGCGGGGGATAGAATCACCGGCTTCTGGCCGGCCGAATGCTACGCCGAGTACGTCGCCTGTGACCCCAACGACCGCGTTGCCCGCGGCCACGGCTCCGTTATCGAGAAGATTCCGGACGGCATCCCCTTCGAGTACGCCCTGGGCGAGCCGCTGATGAGCCTGGTTTCCATTACCCGCACCGCCACCCCGGAGTTCGGCGACTTCGTTTTTCAGGTGGGGTGCGGCTTTATGGGGCTGGGGGTCATCGCCGGCGTGGCCGGCCCCAAGATAAGGGAGTACATCGTCGCTGACCTTGATGATGCCCGCCTCAAGCTGGCTAAAGAGCTGGGTGCCACTATCACCCTCAATCCCTCCAGGGTGAATGTGGCGGAAGAGGTGAGGAAAATCACCGGCGGACGCGGGGTGGATGTGGCTATAGAGGTGGTGGGCCATCCGCCGGGCCTGAAAATGGTCGGGGAAGTGATTAAAAACAACCGCGCCAAGATTATCGCCGTGGGCTGGCACCAGGCCCCGGACACTTACGAGCTGTTCAACTGGATAAAATCGCCCATCATCTACAGCCCGCAGGGCATCGGCATGAGCACGGACTACCAGAGCGAGCTGCGGCGCGCTATCTGGGCGGTGCAAAAGGGGGTCTTCCCCATGCAGAAGCTTATCACCCACCAGTACAAGCTGGAGGATATCGATAAAGCCTTCCAGGACAACCTCAACCGCACCCCCGGCTATATCAAGGGTGTGGTGATGCCGGAGTTAAAATAAACTCATCCTCCCCCTCTCTGCCAGCGGAGAGGGGGAAAAGAGAGGGAGAGGTTGGTAAATTTCCCTCAATACTTTGACAAATAATAACTGTCAACTAACAACTGATAATTAGAATAATTAGGAGGATTCATGAAACTAGGCAGATTTATTGTTGACACTCACGTACATTCCCAGCGCCATGCCGCCGGGAAAGCCCTCAAGGGTTCCAAGGACTTTGACAAACTCGGTGAGGTTATGGGCCAGATGGAAGCCTATGACAACTCGCCCCGCCTGCTTTATGATATGCAGTGCTACGGCGTGGACATGTGCATCATCGAGCCGGCTTTCGGCATGACCAACCCCAATAATGTCGACCAGGTAAAACGCTACCCGGACAAGTTCGCCGCCTGCTGCTGGCCCAAGGAATACCAGGACCGCTGCGCCGCCGGCGAGGAAGAATGGAAAATCGACGGCTTTTGCCAGGCCCTGGCCGACCTGCTTAAGACCGGCAAATACGTCGGCATCGGCGAGATGGTGCTCATCCCCATGCGCAAGCCCAAGCCCGGTCAGCCCCCCCGCTTCCAGACCGAGGAGGAAATCATCACCAACTGCCTTAAGGTTATGGAAGTCTGCCGCGCCTATAAAGTGCCCATGCGCTATCACACCGGCACGCCCGGCGGCTACGCTATCGCCTATCACGGCGCGCAGTTCACCTACAACCCGCTCTGGGTGCATACCCTGGCCGTGGCCATGCCGGATGTGCCCATCATCCTGGAACATGCCGGCATCGAGGGCGGCTGGTGGGAGTGGTTTTACGAGTGCTGTCTGCATGTGGCGGCCAGCCATAAGAACATCTACCTGGAGACCGGCCGCTGGTGGACGGAGCTTTATTTCAAGGCTCTGAACGACCCTTCCGTCGGCGCCGAGAAGCTTATCTGGGGCACGGATTGGGGCGCCAGCCTGCCCGTCTATTCCCAGCTCAACCGCTACCCGCCGGGCTACACCCGCCAGGACCTGAAACAGGGCATCCCGCGGTACCAGGTGGATATCTGGGGCTGGAGTCTCAAGCAGATTCAGCGGCTGGACATCAATCAGGACGATATGAACCTGATGCTGGGCGGCAACGCTTCCCGGCTTTTCAAGCTGCCCAACCCCGGCGGCCTCACCCGCATGTTCAAGTTCGTGGAAGAACCGCCGGCATCCCCGCCGGGACACTAAAAAAATAGAAGATGTCATCCTGGGCGAAGCAAATGACCCGTAAACACCTCTCCCTTGATAGGGCAGGTGGGTCGGTAATTAAGCGTATTTATCGTCCTCCTCTCTGCCAGCGGAGAGGAGGATAAGAGGAAGAAAGGTCGGTAATCTCTTTAAACGTAAATCGTGAACATTATCCAACTCTCGTCCTCCTCTCTGTAAACGGAGAGGAGGATAAGAAGAGGAAAGGTCGGTAAATTCCTCTCCCTGATAACTGTTAACTGATAACTCAACAAAAGGAGGTTTCATGAAACTGGGAAGATTTGTCGTTGATACCCATGTGCATTCCCAGCGCCATGCCGCCGGGAAAGCCCTCAAAGGTTCTAAGGACTTTGCCGACCTCGGTAAGGCGATGTACACCGTTGAAGCCTACGATAACTCCGCCCGCCTTATTTACGATATGGATAACTACGGCGTGGATATGTGTGTTATCGAGCCGGCTTTCGGCATGACCAACAAGACCAACGCGGCGCAGGTGGAGAAATACCCTCAAAGATTCGTGGCCAACTGCAACACCAAGGAATACGATGACCGGTGCAAAGAGACCGGCGAGCCCTGGACCCTGGACGGCGCTATCGCCGAGATGGCCCGCCTCCTGGATACTAAAAAATTCGTCGGCGTCGGCGAGGCCATGCCGGTTATGCCCCCCGCCACCCCGGAAAACCCGTATCCTGACCAGGAGACGCTTATCAAGAACATGATGCGCATGATGGACCTGGCGCGCCAGTACCATATTCCCGTCCGCTACCACGCCGGCACGCCCGGCGGCTACGCCATCGCCTATCATGCCTGGCCCATCACCTATAACCCCCTGTGGGCGCATACCCTGGCCGTGGCCTATCCTGACGTGCCGCTCATCCTGGAGCACGCCGGCATCGAGGGCGGCTGGTGGGAGTGGTTCTACGAGCAGGCTCTGCATGTCGCCGCCTCGCACAAGAACATCTACCTGGAGACCGGCCGCTGGTGGACGGAGCTTTATTCCAAGGCTCTGAACGACCCCTCCGTCGGCGCCGAGAAGCTTATCTGGGGCACGGACTGGGGCGCCAGTCTGCCCGTCTATTCCCAGCTCAACCGCTACCCGCCGGGCTACACGCGGCAGGACCTGAAACAGGGCATACCCCGCCATCAGGTGGATATCTGGGGTTGGAGTCTCAAGCAGATTGAGCGACTGGACATTAACCAGGACGATATGAACCTGATGCTGGGCGGCAACGCTGTCCGGCTTTACAATCTGAAACTGCCCGGCGGCCTCACCCGTATGTTCAAGTTCGTTGACGATGCTAAGCCCGCAGCGCCGGGGGCCTCCGGCAGCCCTGCCTGAAAAAGACCGGAAAACAAATAATATTTCGGATAGCTTAAAGTCCGCTCATCCTGAGCTTGTCCAGGGGTGGGCGGACTTCTTTATTTCTGGCTGCTGCTGGATAAACCTGAGGATGTTTGCCCGGTGTACCTGCAAATATTTGCTGCCTTTTAGCCTTTTTATCGGGTGAAAGACAGCAAACGAATTTCGGGATGCTGGCTATTCTCTATCGGGATCTTCAAACGGTACAAAGGTCTGGAATCTCTCCGGGGGAAATATCGGCGATGGTCTCTCGGCGTCCGTCTGATTCGAGGGTTTTTTGGGTTTTTGTGGTTTCTCGGGCTCGTCTTTGATATCTTCAAACGGCACAAAGGTATTGTATCTTTCCGGGGGGAATATGGCCGGTCTTTCGGGTTCTGTCCGGTTCGAGGGTTCTTTAGTACCCGACGGTTTTAAATTGGCCCACAGCAAATCCATGGGTTTTTGGGTTTTTACAGGTTCATCCCGTTTTGACGAATCTATACCAGCCGGCGGCTTTTCTGCGGGTTCTTGGGGGATTGCGGGTTCATCCCGTTTTACGAAATCGATACCGCCCCGTGACGTTTCCGCCGCTTTTTGAAAGAAATCGAGTTGTTCCGGTTTTGCGAAGTCTATTCCGCTCCGCGGCGTTTCCGCGGCTTTTGGGGGGATTGCGGGTTCTTCCCTTCTTGAGAAATTTATGCCCCCGCCTGACTTTTCCGCGGCTTTTTTGGCTTCCTGCTGCCTTTCGTACTCTTCCTCGCTTAATGGTTCACAGGATATTACCTGGTTATTATGAATTGTTATCGTAAAAAACTCGTGGCATTTCCAGCACCGCCGGGGGCCGGAATAGCTGGTATCGGCGAGAGAAAGTTTGGCCTCCGCGCCGCACTTGGGACATTTTAAAATCATCATGGGCATGTGAGTTATACCTCCCCCTTAACCCCCCGTTTTCAGGAAGGTAAGGGTTGAATATCAATAAGCACTATAATTTGTTCGTGAGGTTTTGTCAATTTTTTAAGGCGATGGTATTACCTGAGGGCGCCGGGCGGCCTGACCCGTATTTTCAGCTTCGTTTATGATGCGCCGCCGCCGCGGAAATAATATGCCCCCGGTCATTCTGCAGGGGTGAAACGACTCAAGAATCTCGGGGTGGAGTGAGTGGGTTTGGATTAATGGGTTATTCCCGGGAATGATGGTTAAAAAAGATGTCATCGTCTCCCTTGTTAAAGGGAGATGAGAGAAGGATTCAAAAAAGGGGTGGGGTGGCGCTTAAGCCCTTCCCCTGGATTATTTGTTAATCCTAATTCCCTTCCCCCTTACCCCTAATCTCTTCGCCCTTGTCCCTAGTCCTCCTGCCCTTTGCTCGGCTGTCGCTTGCCCCCCACCCATATCTGCTTGGGGTCCACCCGTTCCCTTAATATTTTTATCTCTTCATCCGTGGGCGGGGCCGTATCCTTGAGGTCTTTAGCCAGCTTGATGTCCCACCCCACCTCCGCCTTGACCTTCTCCAGCGTTACCCCCACCCCGCTGTGGACGGACTTCACCACCATCTCCCCGTTTTCAAAGGTATAGCAGGCCAGGTCGGTTATTACCATGGAAGGCCCCGTGCCTGCCGGCATCCCCGCCTTTTCCCGCTGCCCCGGTTTCCCGTCGAGGTAGCCCGGGCAGGTGTTAAAATCTACTTTCTCCGGGAAACGCCGCTTGCTCTGGCGCAGCACGGTGATGGTGCGCTGGCAGAAGCTGATAACGTCGTTGCCGCCCCCGCTCCCGGACCAGCGGTGCGTTGGATTGTAGTAATCCCCCACGCAGGTATCGTTGGCGTTGCCGTAGCGGTCTACCTGCCCCGCCCCGATAAACCCCGTGGTGATGTACCCGGATTGCCCCAGCGTGTTGATGTAGAACAGGCCGGAAAGCTGGTCGGACATGAACTGCGAACCGAGTGTATCCGTCGCCCGCGGCATGTCGAAGCCGGTCGTGCGCAGTATCCCGTTTTCGATGACTATGGTGCTGTTCGGGGCGTGAGTGTATTTGGCCAGCAGGGCGGAAAGAAAAGGCAGTCCCAGCCCCACGTAAATAACGTCGTCCGGCCGTATCTGGTGGGCGCCCGCCACTACCATCTGGTCGGCGGCGGAGTATTTTCCGTTACCGTTGTCTTCGTTCATCAGTCGCTCCTAAAATCCGGAAACCACCGGTTCGCTGTTGACGGGGGTGATTTTAAAGTTCTGGAAGTACCCGGCCGGCTTCATCTCCGCCCGCTTCTTGAGGTACTCTTCCCAGTCTTTGACCCCGTAGACCAGTTTTTCCACGTAGGTATCGTAGTTTTCCTTCGGCCCGGTATCGAAGTAATAGCCCCACATGTCCCCGCTGTAGCACCCCGCCAGGTGCATCGGGTGCGCCCCGAAAGGCTGCTCCACCACCGCGCTCACGCGGAAAGACGGGATAATCGTTCGGTTCGGGTCGCGCCGTATCACGTCGCCGTCCACTATTTTTTCCGTGGTGACGATTATTTTGCGGCTGGCGTTGATGCCTTCCATGTCCACGCCCATGGTGCCCCATTTCTGGGCGTTGCCGTCTTTGTCCGCCCGCTGTACGTGGATGATGCCGGTGTCCGGGTTGATGGCGCGTATGGCGCCGATGGGCTGTCCGGTGAACGGGCATTTCATGGTCGTCAGGTTTTTATTGTACTTGGCTAAATCCGATCCTATCTGGCTTTTGATGGGGAGGAAAGGGACGCCCATCTGTCCGGCCATCAGGGCCGCGCTCAGCCCGAAGTGGGAAATCTCCTCGAATACCGGCAGCCGGTTCATGGCTTTGGCTTTGACGACTACGTAAGAGTGGAGGTCCTGGTTGAAATAGGCGGTTATCGCTTTATCCAGCAGCCCCTCCCCCAGCAGCAGGTTGGAGGTGGCCGTCAGCGCGCTTACCAGCGTCAGGTGGTCGATTTTCTGCCGGACGATTTCATGCACCGCCGCCGCCGGCTCGCCGTGCTGCATCCCGGAGAGGAAAAGTATGTCCCCGCTTTTGACGAACCGGGCAACCGCCTCTTTCATGGTCATTACTTTGCTCATGGTTTTCTGCACCTTTCCGGAGTAATTATTAGACCGCAAAGATATGCCTGTGTTTTATCGAAAGGGAAGCCGTGGACTGGTCATTATCATTTTAGTGGGATTACGCCAAAATATCAAAAATGTTCCAATATTTGTATGGGTTTGACAATACCGGAGCGCAAAGATAAACTTGAGAAGAATCATTTAAAGTTGTGTTTCTACTATTGTAAATTGAAGGAGACGCTATGGGTAAAAACGGCAGCAGCTTTAAGAAATTGCACCATGTGGGCGTGGTGGTCAAAGACATCAACAAGGCCATCGCCTATTTTGAGTCGCTGGGCATCGGGCCGTTCGGGGGGCCGGACGGTAAAAAGGCTTTCCCGGTGGCCTTTAAGGGAGAGCTCCACGGTAAACCGGCGGAGTGGACCACCACCATCAGCAACGCCAAGCTGGGTGATGTCGAGCTGGAAATCCTGGAGCCTACCAAAGGCAACCAGGCGCTCAAGGAGTCGCTCGACGCCACCGGCGAGGGCCTGCACCACATCGGCTTTATCACCGATAACCTGGAGCAGGAAATAGCCAACTTCAAGAAGAACGGCATCGGCATCTGGACGGAGGCCAAAGGCCAGTTCATCTATTCTGACCCCTCCCCCGTAGGCGGCGTGGCCATCGAGTTCCGCGGCATGCACAAGGAATAATAGGGAAAGTTTTTAGTTTACGGTTTTCAGTTAACAGTCGGGGTGGGGCCCAAGATGCAGGATTATAAGAAATTGAGTGTTTGGAAGAAAGCCCATTTACTGACGTTGGCTGTGTATAAAACAACCTCTGCTTTTCCGAAAGAAGAGATGTTTACCTTAACTTCTCAAATGCGCCGGGCTTGCTTATCCGTCCCAGCCAATATTGTTGAAGGTTGCGGGCGCGGAGGTAGTGCTGAACTGGGGCGTTTCCTTCAAATCGCCTCAGGTTCAGCCCATGAACTAGAATATTATCTTTTGCTGTCTCAAGAGCTTAAGTACATTAATGCTAAAGACTACAGCCAGACTATTGCTTTGGTCGGAGAGGTGAATCGTATGCTCTCCGCTTTGATAAATAAGGTGAAAAAAAGTTAACTGTAAACTGTTAACTGTCAACTGTTAACTAATAATCAATGACTTAAAATAAGGAGGCTTACGCCATGAAAGCAGCCGTCACACGTGAAGCCGGGATTATCAAGATGGAGGATGTCCCGGAACCGGAAATGGCGCCCAACCAGGTAAAAGTAAAAATAGCCTATGCCGGTCTTTGCGGGACCGACCCCGAAAACCTTGAGCACCGCTTCGGGCTGATGCCCCCGGAAGCCTACAAGGGCGCCCGTATCCTCGGCCACGAGGCCTCCGGCACTATCGCGGCCGTAGGCAAAAACGTAAAAAACAACTTTAAGGTAGGACAGCGGGTGGCCATGAATTTCCGCGGTTCCTGCGGGGCCTGCTGGTACTGCCAGAACGGCAAGGAGCATTACTGCCGCGGCGGCTCCGGCGCGTCCGGCTGTTTCGCGGAATACGCCGTTTACCCGGAAAGCGCTATCTATCCGCTGGCGGATGATATCAGCTTTGAAATCGGCGCCATGCTGGAGCCGGTCTCCGTGGCCGTCCATGCCATCGACCAGGCAAAAGTCATTACCGGCAGCAGCGTCGCCATCTGCGGCGGCGGGCCCATCGGCCTGCTCTGCCTGGAAATGGCGCTTAAAGCCGGCGCGGCCCGCACCTTGCTGTCCGAGCCTGTCGCGGAAAAGCGCGCCCTGGCTAAAAAGCTCGGCGCCGACGTTACCGTCGACCCCTTTAACGAGGATTTGGAAGCTATCGGCAAAAAGCTGACGGATGGCCGCGGCTTCAATACCGTTATCGATGCCAGCGGCAGCGTTAAAGCCGCCAAGCAATGCCTCTCCCTGGCGGACAACTGCGGCACTATCTTGTGGGCGGCTGTCTACGGCAAGGACGTGGAAATCGGCGTTTCTCCCTTCCTCATGTACGCCAAGGAACTCACCATCACCTCGACTTTTGTTTCTCCCTATTCCTTCCCGCGCGCCCTGGCCCTGCTGCCCAAGCTGGAGCTGCAGTCGCTCATCACGGATATCGTCGACCTCAAGGATATCCAGCAGGCCTTTGATATGCATAAAAAAGGCAAGTCCATTAAAATATTGATTAAAATGTAATATATCCCCCCTTTTCCTCCCCCCGGTGGGGGAGGACTAAGGTGAGGGGTAAACTATAAACTGTTAACCGTAAACTGTACACTCTTAACTGTAAACTATAAATCAGGAGGATATTTTTATGGCTGATGCAAAAGAAGTCAGTCGCCTTAAAGCGCTGGCCTATGAGATGCGCAAAAAGCTCATCCATCTGTGCGGCAATTATGATGGCATCGTGCACATCGGCGGGGACCTGTCCATGACGGACCTGCTCATCGGGCTCTATCATCACGGCTTGAAAGTCGACCCCAAGCAAATTGGTTCGCCCACCCGGGATCGTTTTCTCCTCAGCAAGGGGCACGGCGCGGTCTGCATGTACATCGCCATGTCCCTGCGGGGCTATTTTGATTATGACGAGATTGTCCGGACCTACGGTCAGCTGGACAGCGCCTACGGTATGCACCCCTGCAAGATACAGCTCCCCGGGGTGGATTGCTCGTCCGGTTCGCTCGGCCAGGGCCTGGCCATGGCCGCGGGGATGGCTTTTTCCGCCAAACAAAAAAAGGAAGCGCACCGTGTCTTTTGCATGATGGGCGACGGGGAGACGTGTGAAGGTGAAGTCTGGGAAGCGGCCAATACCGCCGGCTCTTACAAGCTGGGGAATCTCATCGGCGTGGTGGATAGGAACAAGCAGCTGATGACCAGCTTTGACGGCGACTATATGAACCTGGAGCCCTACGCGGACAAGTGGCGGGCTTTTAACTGGAATGTGGTCGAGTTCAATGGTCACGATATGGCCCAGATTGTGGATGCGCTGGACAATCTGCCGCCGGTAACCGGCAGCCGGCCTACTGCGCTCATCGCCAGCACCGTCAAGGGCAAGGGGGTTTCCTTTATGGAGAAGAACATCGGCTGGCACGCGGGTGCGTTAAGCCCCGAGGATATGCAAAAAGCCTTGGCTGATATTGAAGCCGGCTTCGCCGGGAAAGGTAGTGCTGCATAATGAAAGTGACGTTTAACTTCGGTAGTTTCTTATCGGCCCGGTCGGTCATGGGTGATACCATGGTCGAGTTGGGGGAGAATTATAAAAACGTCTGGGCTTTGACGGCTGATACCGGCGGCGCGTTAAAGGAGTATAAACAGAAGTTCCCTGACCGGTATATAGATGTCGGCGTCGCCGAGCAGAATCTGGCCGGCATTGCCGCCGGTCTGGCGCTGGAAGGCAATGTTCCGTTTATCGCCGGTATGATTCCCTTCATGACCATGCGCGCCTGTGAGCAGAACCGCACCGCTATCTGCTACCAGGACCTGCCGGTGCGTTTTATCGGCACCGGCGGCGGCCTGACCTCCGGCGGCGGCTCTACCCATAACGCTATGGAAGATATCTCCATCATGAAGTCGATGGTCAATATGGCCGTCCTGTCTATCGGCGACCCCAATATGGTGCGTGATATCATGCTGCTCAGCATGACCTATCCCCACCCCCTCTATATCCGCCTCGCCCAGGGTAAAAAAGACCGTATGCTTTATGAGCCGGGCGCTTATGAGTACAAGATCGGCATGGGCATCACCGCGCGTGAAGGCAAAGATGCCACGATTATCTCTCACGGGGAAATGGTCTTCGAGGCTCTGGAAGCCGCCAAAACTCTGGCGGACGAGGGGATAGACGTGCGTGTCGTCGATATGTATTCCATCAAACCCGTGGATAAAGACCTGGTCTGCAAAGTCGCCAGGGAAACCGGGAATATCCTGGTTCTTGAAGACCATCTCATGGAGGGCGGACTGGCCAGCACTATCGCGGATGTGTTCGTGGATAGCGGCGTTTATCCTAAGAAATTCAAGCGCCTCGGCATTCCCCAGGTATTCGCCGGCTTTGGCAGCGGCGAAGAGCTGCGGGCCAAGTTCGGCTATGATAAGACCGCCGCCGTAGCCGCGATAAAGAAAATGCTCAAGTAAGGAAAAACCGCGGCGTTACCATTGATACTGGTGAAAAGTTATAGGGGCAGGCGCAAAAACCTGCCCCTGTTTTTCTTGTCATTGCGAGGCGTCCCGATAAGCTCCCTTTCCCCCGCGTATCGGTATGGCCTGCCTGCCCGCCGAAGCGCGTTACGGCACGCAGGCGCGGCCATCTCTATCATGGAATTAACCGCATGTCATCCCGGCACAGGCTTTAGCCCGAGTTTACCCGGGGACTTGAATCCATTTTATGCCTTGAGTCTTCTCTCCCCGTCCTTCCCGCCCTAACCATACTATCTTCAAATTTCACCTATCAATCGCTCCCTCTCTGCCAGCGGAGAGGGAGATGGAGGGAAAGGTAAAGTAAACCGCTTTAGTCCTGCTGTCATTCCAGCGAAGGCTGGAATCCACCTTAAGCCTTCCCTTCGATGCCCCCTTCCTTCCCGCCTTAATAACACTATCCCCAAACTTCACCTACCCTTGTGCAAACTGGGACATAGGTAACACTTTTTTAGTCTTTTCATTAAGCATACCGGGGAGGCTGTAACGGTGAGGTATGCCCCGCGACTAAACGCAGACAGAACCTCCGCCGGAGCCCCTTGACAACCTCTCCCGCCATGTCGTACCATATATGGTACGTATCGGAGATGTAAATGACAACTTTTTCCGCGTCGGAAGCCAGGAAACGTTTTTATAAACTCGTTGATAGAGTCCAGGAGACCCATGAGCCGGTCTATATCGTGGGCAAAAGGAACTCTGCCTATCTTGTATCGGAGGAAGACTGGCGCGCCGTACAGGAAACACTCTACCTGACGTCGATTCCCGGTATGAGGGAGTCGATTATCCAGGGCTTGAATACCCCCATCGCGGAAACTGATGAGGAACCCGGCTGGTGAGCTGGCGGCTTGTCTTTACCAAACAAGCTAAAAAAGATGCTAAAAAGATTGCCCGGGCTGGACTCAAACCCCAGGCCATCCGCTTGTTGGAAATCCTCAAAGAAGAACCCTGTTCCCCGCCCTGTGAAAAACTCCTCGGCGACCTTACCGGCGCTTATTCCCGCCGGATCAATATCCACCACCGTTTGGTCTATCAGGTGCTTGATGAAATCAAGACGGTAAAAATCATCCGCCTCTGGACGCATTATAAATAGAAAAATCCTTTAATATTCCGTCGCCCACGCTCGCCCCTTATTTTTATCCGTATTACCCCTTATGCTATAATTTCGCCGGTAGCTAACTATACGTAAAGGAGATTTCATGGCTCAACTTAAATACGCGGATTGTCTCGTACAAAAACCGGGCTCGTTCCCCCCGGAGCTTCAGGGAGCCGGCGGCAGCACCGGCAAAGACCCCGTGCCGGGCGTTAAGGCCACCCACCTTATGACCGCCGATGCCGCTGTCCAGAAGGGATTTTTCTCCGTGGACTGCACCTGGTTGTGGAGCGGCGCCGCTAAAGGCCCCGTGGGCGACCCCCATACCCACGATTTCTCCCACGTTATCGGCCTCATCGGCGGCCGCCCGGAAGATGCCCAGGACCTCGGCGGTGAGATTGTCGTTTCGCTTGACGGCCACGACGAGGTTATCACCCGCAACTGCCTTATTTTCGTCCCGGCGGGTGTCGTGCATGGGCCGATTCTGTTCAAGAAAATCAATCGCCCGGTGTTCTTTATCACCATCGCCATGACCGGCGCCTATACCCGCAAACCCGCCGCCGCCCCCAAAAAGCCCGCCGCGGAAAAGCGCTATTTCCTGATGGACCATACCAAGGAGCATTTCTCCGTCGGCGCCGATTCAAAAAAGGCGCCTCCGCCTCCCCCCCGCCCCATGAACCTCAAGAGCTCCCGCATCCTGCATATCGAAGATGACATGGTGCCCGGCTCGTTCTACGTGGACTTCGTCTGGATTTGGGAAGGCAACGGCGGCGCGCCCGCCCCGGAGCACACCCATGATTGGACGGAGCTTTTGGCTATGGCCGGCGCCGACCCCTCCCGTCCCCACGACCTCGGTGGCGAGATGAGTATCATGCTCGGCGGCGAATACCTGCCCACCACCAAGAGCACCCTGGTCTGCATCCCGGCCGGCCTCGCGCACTGCCCCTGGGAGTTCCACAATATCAAGTCCCCCACCCTCGTCTTCTCCGCCGGCCCCCAGGGCATGTACTCCGGCTCGCATAAAAAAGAATAATAACGGACCTGTCATTGCGGGGAGTGTAAGCGACGAATCAATCTCACAGGCTCCTCGCTTAAGAGAAAAAAAGCAGAGACCTGCCTATCGCGTCGAATCGGTGGGCAGGTCTTGTTTTCTTGGTGTCATCGCGGGGAACGTGGCAACCCGGCTATCTCACCTGTTATTGTTACTCCAAACTTCACCAATCCATCGTCCCTCTCTGCCAGCGGAGAGGGAGCCGGAGGAAAAGGTAAGGGGTATCCCGCCCTAACCACACTATCCTCAAACTTCACCAATCCTGTGCAAACTGGGACATAGGTTACACTTTAGACCGGGGACATAGGTAACACTTTTCCTTTGGTTTCATCTAGTAAACCAAGCTTTAAGAAACTGAACCAGACTTCCCAGACTGTGTCTGTAATT
>JBAZGT010000032.1 GCA_041652735.1 Dehalococcoidales bacterium
GAAAAGCCAAGAAAGTAGCCCTCGTCGCCTGCATGAGGCGGCTGCTCACTATCATGAACTCAATTTTAAAACATCAAAGAGCTTGGCAATATGTATAAATTAACACAGTTGCTCTCCAAACGGGTCACACTTTAGTGCGGAAATCAACTGTTTGGAAAGGGGGATAAAGTTGAGAGGCGGCGGCGGCGCCTCTCGCGGCGCACTCCCGCTATTTTTACAGGCCGGATAACATTTGACTAATAAAACAGGTAGAAAGAGATATATCAGGCACAAATATCAAGGGAAAAAGACCGGGGACTGATCAGCACCCTGTCCGACTACCAATATACACGGATTTGGGCGGGATTGTAAACGGGATTTTGTCACCAAGCGGGGAGGGGAGGAGTCGGGATACTAAAATCCCTCACCATCTCCCTTTGTCAAAGGGAGACGATAGTATGGCGTATTATCATATTATTGCCGTCTGCTCATTAACCTGGTTATAAAGTATAAATGAAGAGGATTGAATCTTACGGCTTAACGTTTGCATTTCTCAAGAAGGCTAAGTCTCCACCACAAAATCAAACGCGGCGGTCTGCCCCTCCGCCATGTCCTTAACGTCCACCACCGTCAGCTTCTCAAAAATGGGGTCGGTGACGTTGCGGCTTTCGCGGGGGAAAAAGAGCTGGGTGGTGATTATGGGCGCTTTTTCACTAGCCCTGACCTTGACGTGTACATGCGGGGCGCGAAAAAGGTACTCGTGGGGGCGGACGGTCTCCAGCCGGTAGCGGCCTTCTTTATCCGTAAACTGGTGCCCGCGCAGGTTAAAGCCAGCGTTATCATAGCGCCCGTGCCCGTCCGCGTGCCAGAAGTCCAGCCAGGCATGAGCCACGGGGCGGCCGCGCCGGTCCAGCACCCGGCCTGCCAGCACCAGCTTCGTGCCCGGCGTGCCCGGCGCCGCAATGGCCTGTCTTTCCGGCGAGCCTTCCTTATAGTAAGGCCCCTCTTCCACGGCGGCGGTCAGGTCCAAAAGCTTTTTATCCGGCATGGCAATACTCCTGACAGGCTCTTTAACCATAGATTAATATTTCACGCGGGGAGCGTCTGTAAGAAAAGTCACAGGGGGAGGAAAGGAGAAGATTAAATTTCAAAAATGAAAAATCAAAAACACAGATAAAAGATAAAAAATGGATGGCGAAAACGCAAATTATATTTCAGTGAACCGAATTACAGGGTTAACGTAAATCTTTGAGATTTGATTTTTGAGTTTTGATTATTCCATCTATCCCAGCCCCACCCTCTTTTTCACCTCCGCCAGCGTGGCGGCGGCCAGGGGACGGGCTTTAGCGGCGCCATCGGTGAGGATGCCGTCGATAATGGCGGGGTCGGCGGTAAACTCCTGATAGCGTGCCTGGAGCGGGCGCAGGCACTCCACCACTACCTCGGCCAGGGCTTTCTTGAAGTCGCCGTAGCCCTTGCCCTGGAAGCGCGCTTCGATATCCTCTTTCTTCTCCCCGGTGATGGTGCGGTAAATTGTTAAGAGGTTATAGATGCCCGGCCGGCCCGCGTCGAAGACGACGGTGGTCTGGGAATCGGTAGTGGCCCGCATGATTTTCCTGCGGATAACGTCCGGCGTGTCCAGCAGGGCGATGGCGTGGTTGGGGGCTTCCTCGCTCTTGCTCATTTTCCTGGTGGGGTCGTCCAGGCCCATAATGCGCGCGCCCACTTCCCCGATGCGCGGCTCCGGCAGCACGAACGTTTCCCCGAAGATGTTATTAAAGCGCTGGGCGGCGTCCCGCGCCAGCTCCACGTGCTGTTTCTGGTCATCGCCCACCGGCACCACGTCCGTGCGGTAGAGGAGGATATCGGCGGCCATCAGGGCAGGGTAGTCGAAAAGCCCCACGCTTACCTGCTCCTTCTGCTTGCCGGACTTTTCTTTATACTGGGTCATGCGCCCCATCCAGCCCATCGGGATAAAGCAGTTCAGAATCCACGCCAGCTCCGCGTGCTCGTGTACGTGCGACTGCACGAAGAGTATCGAGCGCCGGGGGTCGATGCCGGCGGCCAGGAGCAGCCCGGTGACCTCCCGCGTCTTGGCTTTCAGCGTCACGGGGTCCTGCGGCACGGTGATGGCGTGCAGGTCCACGATGCAGAAGATATTGTCATAGTTGTCCTGCTCCGCCGCCCAGCGCCGGGTGGCTCCCAGGTAGTTGCCGATGTGGATATTGCCCGTGGGCTGGATGCCGGAAAAGACGCGTTTTTTCATTGAAGCCTCCTGACAGGGGAATTTTAACATAAAGCGGAGCGTACGGACAAGGAGAGTTAACAGTTTACAGTGGACAGTTAACAGTTGACAGTAGGGAAAAGGAAATTATAGAGGCAGGGCCACGTAAAAAGCGCTGCCTTGGCCCGGCCGGCTTTCCGCCCACACCTGCCCGCCGTGGGCCTGTACCAGTTGCCGGACGATGGCCAGACCGAGGCCGGAACCGCTTTCGCCTCTCTGGCGGGACGGCTCCACGCGGTAGAAGCGCTCGAAGATATGGGGCAAATGCTCCGGGGCTATCCCTTCGCCGGTATCGGCTACAGAGAGCACCAGGCCGGGACGGCTTATCCGGCGGGCCGCGTCCCGCTCTATTCGCCGCAGCGCTATGGTGATGCCGCCGGTAGAGGTATGACGGATGGCGTTGGTTACCAGGTTGCCCAGCACCTGCTCTATCCGGGCCGGGTCGATATCGACCGGCGGCAGGTTGTCCGGCAGGTCGGTCTTTATCTCCAGTCCCTTTTCTTTGGCTTTGACCTCGAACTGCGCCGCTTTACGCCGCGCCAGGTCGGCCAAATCGGTGGGGGCTAATACCAGCTTGAGATGGCCGGATTCCACCAGGGAAAGCTCGCGCAAATCACTGGTCAGGCGCGTTAAAAGTGATGTCTGCTCCTTGATGGTCTCCAGGCGCTCCTGGTCCGGCTGGAAAACGCCGTCCTGGATGCCGGTCACCGTGCCCTCGATGACGGTCAGCGGCGTGCGCAGGTCGTGCGCGATATCGGCGATGATGCGTTTGCGTTCCTGTTCCGCCCGGCCCAGGCTGGCGGCCATGGTGTTGAAGGACTCCCCCAGGTCATGCAGCTCGTCGTGCGACTTTATATTCACCCGGTGGGCGAGATTGCCCCGGGTTATCTGGCGCACCCCGTTGACCAGCGCCTTGAGCGGGCGGGTTATCTGGCGCGTCAGTATCAGCCCGATAATCAAGGCTATAGCCGCCACAATCAGTCCCGTAATCAGCAGGGAGTGGTTGAACCTATCCAGGAAATTTTGCTCTCCCGTCGCGGCCGCCGCAACCGTAGCTGAAGGCCCGCCTTTGCCCCCGCCCTGTCCCCCGCCCATGTACCCCTGGCCGCCGCCCTGGCTTGCCGCCAGGTAAAGCGTGCCCGCGCTCCGGCCGGATACAGTGATAGGCGTGCCGCCGCTCAATCCCGCGCTGCTTGCCGTGCTCCCCAGCCAAGCGCCGTCCGTGTCCCCCACGATAATGCCGGAGGCGTCCGCCACCACCAGGCGGTCGTTAGGGGAGCGGAGGAAGTCCGGCAGCCAGGTCTGCACGTCGTCCCAACTACCCGCCTCGGCGTAAAGCTGGCTTAATACCGCCCCCGCGCCCAGGATGTTTTTCTGGTTGCCCTGCGCCACGTATTGATTGAACTCGCGGGTGGTGTTGACATTAATGAGGTAGGCCGTCAGCCCCACGCTGATAACCACGATGAGCAGCAGGGCGCCGGCCAGCTTCCAGCTAAGGCTGCGCATCCGGTCTCTCCTCCAGCTTGTAGCCGACGCCGTGCATGGTTACGATATATCTCGGATGGTCGGGGTCGGGTTCGATTTTCTTGCGCAGGTTCTTGATGTGGCTGTCGACGGTGCGCTCGTAGCCCTCGTAGGCCTCGCCCTGGATTTTGTCCAAAAGCTGCATCCGGCTGTAAACCCGGCCGGGGCTTTCGGCCAGCGCTTTGAGTAAATCGAACTCGGTGGACGTCAGCTCGATGGTCGCCCCGCCGCGCCGCACCGCACGCCGCCCGGTATCTATCAATAAATCCCCGATACGGATGGTTGGGGATGAGTCGGGGCGGTTTTCATAGCGCCTTAACACCGCCCGCACCCGGGAGACCAGCTCCTTGGGGTCGAAGGGCTTGGTAACGTAATCGTCGGCGCCCAGCTCCAGCCCCACTATCTTGTCCGTGGTGTCATCCCGGGCGGTGAGCATGATGATGGGCACGTCCGATTCTTTCCTTAAAGCGCGGCAGACGTCCCAGCCGCTGATGCCGGGGAGCATCAAATCCAGAATGATAAGGTCCGGGCGGTCCCGGCGCGCCAGCTCCAGGGCGGTCTGGCCCTCGTAAGCGACGGCGACCTTGTAGGCGTCTCTTTCCAGGTACGCTTTCACTATCTCCACGATTCTTTTTTCGTCGTCCACTACCAGGATTTTACCGTCCGGCAACGCGCAGCCCCCTTAAATTGTTTGTTATCATCTTACTATTCAGTCCATTATATGACAAATGAGGCAGGCGGGGAATATCCCCGCCAACCCCATCGCCTGGATGTTTGGTTGTCTTATTAGGAAAGGTGGCCCCACTTGTGCATCTGGTCCGGCCCGGTTCCCTCACCGGACTCGCCGTAGCTGTGGCCGCTGGTGGCCTTCACCTGTCCGCCGCCGGTCATCAGTCTGGCGCCGTTGTTACCGGCCCGTTCCGGCTGGCCGGTGGTGGTGCGGTTGACGGCGCGGATGACGTTCTGCTCCATCGTTTGCAGCATCAGCTCGGCCTTTTCCTGGGTCAAAGTACCGGCGGCTACCTGCGCCTGAACCTCGGCCCGCTTTTCGGTCATGATAGTCCCGACCAGCTGTGCCTCGGTCACGTTCTGCGCCGCGGCTATCTGCACCAGGCTCTTGCCTTCCTGGCGCTGAAGCTGGATTTGCTCCGACGTCAGCCCCAGCAGGGTGCAGACATTGTCGCAATAGGCGCAGTCCCCGCTGCCGCTGTCTCCCAGCCCGCAGATGCATGCGGCGCCGTTATTGGCGGTGCCGTTGGGGCCGGCGGCCATGGCCACCCCGCCGATGGCCAGGGTGAGTACTGCGGCCAGGGAAGCCGCTATGACCAGTATTCTTGTTTTCTTTCCCATTTTTAGTTCCCCTTTCTTTTACCGGGTCTTTATTGGACCCTTTACTTAAATGATAGAGTCGCGGTGTGGAGGGGTTATGGAGGACCTGTGGATATTTTGTGTAATTTCCGGTTTAGCTTGTTGACGGATGATTTCCCGACTTGCTACGATGGATGGATTAGAGGTGAAAGATGATTAGAAGCGTTAACGGTAAAACGCCGCAAATAGCGGTCACGGCTTACGTGAACGAGGCGGCCTACGTGGTGGGGGACGTGGAGATAGGGGAACATGCCAGCATCTGGCCGGGGGCGGTGATAAGGGGCGATACGGGGAAAGTGGTTATCGGGAACTACGCGATAGTGGAGGACAACTGCGTCATTCACTCCGGCATACCGGGGCGGGGGGATACCTTTATCGGCGAATACGCTAATATCGGGCACGGCGCCGTGATGCACGGCAAAAAAATCGGCAACAACGTGCTGGTGGGCATGAACGCCGTTATCCTCCAGGACGCGGAAATCGGCAATTTCTGCCTTATCGGCGCCGGCTGCGTCGTCAATGAGCGCATGGTGGTCCCGGACAACTCTTTCGTGGTGGGGGTGCCGGGCAAGATAAAAGGCAAAGTGCCGGAAAAGCAGATGTGGTGGCTGGACCGGGTGCCCCAGGACTACGCGGCGCTGGGGGAGCAATACAAGGCGCAGGGGCTTTAACGGGGGAGAAAGGGATAGTTTACAGTTAACAGTTTACAGTAGACAGTGGGGGAAAAGGGGAGAGGCGGCTAACCGCTAAGGATATCAGATTTTGATTTTCCCCACACCGCTTTTGGGGTTATTCCATTCCGGCGAGCTGCACTTGGGGCAGGCTTTTATCAGCGGCTGTCCCTCCGCCACCAGTTGCCGCCAGACGAAGCCGCAGCGCTGGCACCTGAATGTACGATATTGATTATTCTCCATACTTACACTATAGCACATTGGGGGAAAAGGGGGAGTTAACAGTTTACAGTAGACAGTTAACAGTGGGGGAGAAGGGGTGGGGGAAACTCTCCAAAGCTTTAGGGCTTGACAATGAGCTTCACCGGGATTATCATGCCGGTGTTATCTGTCCGGTTTTGGAGGAGGTGAATAATGGATAGCGGATTGATTACGGCGTTGGCCGGCCTGATCACCGGGGCAGCGATGCTGATTTCTGTGATAATCGCTTTCAAGGCGGTAAAAGAATCCAAAAGAGCCTCCCTGGGAACAACGATGACCTCCTGTGTCCAGCAGTACCAGGCCATTTTCGAGTTTAAGAATGATTCTATTAAAATGAAGGATGCCGACGATGTAAAGCAGTCTTTCCAGGAGCTTTTCGGTCTGTACTGGTCGGAGACATATTTGTGGGTAGATGGCATGATTCCCGACTATATCATGCTGCACTGGGTGAATACCTGGGCTTCAGCCTTTGACGCCGATGATAAAATAGTTGTCAATAATGAAATAATAACGTATAAGCAGCAGTGGGAAGATGCCCAGGGGAAAGCATTCCGTTCCGATGAATGTTTTAAGGAATTATTAAACGAAATTCATGAATATGGGAACAAAGAAATCAAACCGGAGGACCTGGCGAAACTGAAAAAAGAATTTAAAGCAGGATTAAAGAAATTTAAAAGAAAATCTAAATGGCCATTACATGCTGTCCGGCGCGTCCATGCCCATCAGCCTTAAGGTGCGTCCCAGCACTATTTTGGCGGCTTTCACCAGCTTGAGGCGCGCCCCGGTCAGGGCGGCATCGTCCGTGACCACGCGGCAGTTCTTGTAAAAAGAGTGGAAGACGGTAGCCAAATCCTGCGCGTAATAGGTGAGGTGGTGGGGCTCCAAAGTCTGGGCGATGGTTTCCACCATTTCCGGCAAAAGCTGCATCTTGCGGATGAGGGTCAACTCCGGCTCGGAGATAAGCAGGGAGACATCGCCTGCCAGGTTTTCCACCCCGCGTTCCTGCGCCAGCTTTAAAATACTGGCGATGCGCGCGTGGGCGTACTGCACGTAGTAGACGGGGTTGTCCGCCGACTGCTTTTTCGCCAGGTCGAGGTCGAAGTCCATCTGGCTGTCGGCGGTGCGGGAGAGGAAGAAAAAGCGGCAGGCGTCCGGGCCTACCTCATCCAGCAGCTCGCGTAAAGTAACCAGGTCGCCGCTGCGCTTGGATATTTTAACGATTTCCCCGCCCCGCCGCAGGGTAACCATCTGGTGGATGATTATCTCCAGCCGGTCGGGGTCGATGCCCAGCGCGCTGACCACGGCTTTCATGCGGGAAACGTGCCCCATGTGGTCCGCGCCCCAGATATTGATGACCTTTTCAAAATGACGCTCGATGAACTTATTATAATGGTAGGCGATATCCGCCCCGAAGTAGGTGGGCGAGCCGGTGCTGCGGATGACCACGTTGTCCTTGTCCTCGCCGAGGGTGGTGGAAACGAACCAGGTGGCCCCTTCCTTTTCCGCGATGTAGCCGCCCGCGCGCAGCAGTTTCATCGCCTTGTCGAACTGCCCCTTCTCGTAAAGGGTCTTCTCACTGAACCACACATCGAAGTCCACACGCAGCTTCTTGAGGTCGGCGCGGGTGCCGTCCAGGACCTTGGCCAGGCCTATCTTGCCCAGCTCGTCGATGCCCTGCGCCTCCGGCATATCCAGGAAGCGCCCGCCTTCCTCGCCGATGATTTCCGCGGCCAGGTCCGCCATATAGGCGCCGTGGTAGCCGTCCTTGGGCACCTCCGCGTCTTTGCCCAGCGCCTGCTGGTAGCGCGCCCACAGGGAAAAGCGGAAGGCGTCCATCTGGCTGCCGGCATCGTTGAAATAGTACTCTTTGACCACGTCATAGCCGCCGGCGGTCATAACATTACATAAAGTGCTGCCCAGGACCGCGCCGCGACCGTGCCCCACGTGCAGGGGGCCGGTGGGGTTAAGGCTGACGAACTCTATCTGGATATGCTTGCCCTGACCCAGCTCAACATTGCCGAAAGAGTCGCCGTCCCGGAGTATCCGGTCAACCTGGCGCACCAGCCAGTCGTTCTTTAAAGTGAAGTTGATAAAGCCGGGCGGGGCCACGCTGGCATCCGCTATTTCCGGCGTGCGGTCGATAAAACCGGTGATAGTGCGGGCTATGTCCAGCGGCTTCATGCCCACCGCCCGGGCCAGTTTCAGGGAAATACTGCACGCGTAATCGCCATGCTCCGGCTTGCTCGGGCGCTCGATGATAATCTCGGGGAGGGTTACGGCGGGGAGTTTGCCTGCCTGCTGGGCTTTGAGGATGGCCTGGGTAAGTAATTCAGTTATGGTCTGCTTGAGCATCAATGGCGGTGTTCCTGTCTATTCAAAAAACAAATATGGCTAGATTATAGCATAATAGAGGGGTAAAGGGGAATCAGGAGATTTTGGTTTTTGGCTACAAGTTTTCTACCTTGCTTTTTGCAATCGTTATTCTGTTAAAATATTATTTCTTATTTGTTTCCAAACCTTAAAAATAGCCTCGCAAGATATATTGACAAGCCGTTTTTACTATGCTAGTATTATATTTGCGTATGGTGAAGGCAGAGACATAACAGTAAAAAACCTGGTGGTCAATAGCCAGACAAACAGGGTCTGGCGGAACGCCGCCAGACCTTTTCTTTTGCCTTCCGAACTTTAACAACTGAATATCAAAGTGCCAAATAAGTGTCAAAAATAAGGTCTTAATATTAAACCTGAAGCAGGTCAAGCAGCAAGGGCATACGGTGAATGCCTTGGCATCAAGGGCCGAAGAAGGACGTGGCAAGACTGCGATAAGCCTCGGTTTGTTGTCTAGCAAGCTTAACCGGGGATTTCCGAATGGGGCAACCCATCCCGATAAAATCGGGATACTGCCGGCTGAACACATAGGCCGGTTAGAGGTAAGCGGGGGAAGTGAAACATCTCAGTACCCCGAGGAAAATAGAAAGTCATTTATTCCCCTAGTAGTGGCGAACGAACGGGGAACAGCCTAAACCTGGTAAACTTAACGGTTCAGGGCCTATGTTTACCGGGTGTTGTAAGACAGACCGGACCAAACCTGAATAGGTCAGGGAGTCATAAACCCAACCCTAGTTGAAGGTCTCTGGAAAGAGCCACCGTAGAGAGTGAGAGTCTCGTAAACGAAAGGGGCAAGCTCCTAGTCTGTTCTTGAGTACCACGGGACACGAGGAATCTTGTGGGAAGCTACCCAGACCACTGGGTAAGGCTAAATACCCTTGATGACCGATAGTGAACCAGTACCGTGAGGGAAAGGTGAAAAGAACCCCGGAAGGGGAGTGAAATAGTACCTGAAACCGTATGCTTACAAGCAGTTAGAGTCCCGATGCAAATCGGGATGATAGCGTGCCTATTGAAGAATGAGCCGGTGAGTTAATCTATGTGGCTGGTTAAGTGATTGTAATCACGGAGCCGAAGCGAAAGCGAGTCTGAATAGGGCGAAATATAGTCGCATGGATTAGACCCGAAGCCGGGTGAGCTATCCATGGCCAGGGTGAAGCTCCGATAACATCGGAGTGGAGGCCCGAACTGATTAGCGTTGCAAAGCTACCGGAGGAGCTGTGGATAGGGGTGATATGCCAAACGAACCCGGTGATAGCTGGTTCTCCCCGAAATGCATTGAGGTGCAGCCTCAGGCGTTCGTTAGTGGAGGTAGAGCTCTGGATGGACTAGGGGGCGAGTAGCTTACCAACTCCAACCAAACTCCAAATTCCATTAACCCAAAGCCTGGGAGTGAGACGGCGGGGGATAAGCTCCGTCGTCAAAAGGGAAACAGCCCAGACCATCAGCTAAGGTCCCCAAGAGCAGGCTAAGTGGGAAAGGAAGTAAAGTTGCACAGACAGCCAGGAGGTTGGCTTAGAAGCAGCCACCCTTTAAAGAATGCGTAATAGCTCACTGGTTTAGTGATTCTGCGCCGACAATCCAACGGGGCTCAAGCCTGTCACCGAAGCTATGGCTTCTCTCGCAAGAGGGAGGGGTAGGGGAGCGTTCCCCGAGCTGTGAAGCTGTTCCGTGAGGAATGGTGGAGCTAAGGGAAGTGAGAATGCCGGCATGAGTAGCGTAAGACGTGCGAGAAACACGTCCACCGAAAACCTGAGGTTTCCTACGGAAGGTTAATCCGCGTAGGGTTAGTCGGGCCTAAGCTGAGGCCGAAAGGCGTAAGCGATGGACAACGGGTTATTATTCCCGTACCGCTGTTGTGGAGGCAAAGGAGGGTAGCGGACAGATAAGTCAGGCATACGTAATGGACATCGTGTGTCCTCTATCGCAGGCGATGCCGGGGCAGGTAAATCCACTCCGGATATGTAGTTGAAAATAGAGGGAAGTTGAGGAGAAATCCGAGGCGATCTGGCTGTTTCTATGCCGCCAAGAAAAGCTTCGTTGCCGTTGAATCAATAGCGCCCGTACCGCAAACCGACTCTGGTAGGTGGGGATAAAAGTCCCAAGGTGATCGAGAGAACCCTCTTTAAGGAACTCGGCAATCTTACCCCGTAACTTCGGGAAAAGGGGTGCCTTGTTTAATAAATGAGGTGGCACATAATTGGCCCAAGTGACTGTTTAACAAAAACACAGCTCTCTGCAAAAGCGTAAGCTGAAGTATAGGGGGTGATACCTGCCCAGCGCCGGAAGGTTAAGGAGAGGCGTCAGAAGCAATTCAAAGCGCTGAACTGAAGCCCCGGTAAGCGGCGGCCGTAACTATAACGGTCCTAAGGTAGCGAAGTCCCTTGTCGGGTAAGTTCCGACCCGCACGAATGGTGTAACAACTTGGGCGCTGTCTCAAAGAGGGACTCGGTGAAATTGAATTAGCCGTGCAGATGCGGCTTACCCGCGGACGGACAAAAAGACCCCGTGGAGCTTTACTATAACTTGGCACTGAGTCTGAATTCATTTTGTGTAGGATAGGTGGGAGGCTTTGAAGTCGCGGCGCTAGCCGTGATGGAGCCGCCGTTGAAATACCACCCTGGATGTATTTAGCCTCTAACTTCTGTGCAAGCAGAAGGACCGTGCCTGGCGGGTAGTTTGACTGGGGCGGTCGCCTCCAAAACTGTAACGGAGGCGCGCAAAGGTCCCCTCAGGGTGGATGGAAATCACCCATAGAGTGTATTGGTATAAGGGGGCTTGACTGTGAGACCTACAAGTCGAGCAGGGACGAAAGTCGGCCAAAGTGATCCTACGGTTCCGAGTGGAAGGGCCGTGGCTTAACGGATAAAAGCTACCCCGGGGATAACAGGCTTATCTTGCCCAAGAGTTCACATCGACGGCAAGGTTTGGCACCTCGATGTCGGCTCATCGCATCCTGGGGCTGGAGCATGTCCCAAGGGTCCGGCTGTTCGCCGGTTAAAGCGGTACGCGAGCTGGGTTCAGACCGTCGTGAGACAGGTCGGTCTCTATCCTCCGTGGGCGCATGGAGATTTGAGGAGAGCTCTTTTTAGTACGAGAGGACCAAGAGGGGAAGACCGCTGGTGTGCCAGCTGTCCCGCCAGGGGCATCGCTGGGTAGCTACGTCTTCAAGGGATAAGCGCTGAAAGCATCTAAGTGCGAAGCCCGCTCCAAGATGAGATCTCCCATCCCTCCCGCAAGGGGGGGAGTAAGTCCACAAGTAGACCACTTGTTTGATAGGCGGCAGGTGTAAGTGCAGTAATGTATTTAGCTTAGCCGTACTAATGGACGAGGGCTTGACCTGTTTCAGGATTAATATTAGGTATTCAATAGTTTGACCGGGCACTTTTATTCAGTTGTTATTACGCACATCAGACCCCGATGAACAATCGGGGTCTTTTTGTTATAATGGGGGTATATGATGAAATACCGGCGGATATTATTGCTGATTATCTGTTTACTGGCGGGTAGCCTGTGGATAACCTCGTGCCTGCCGGGTATGCGGGAGGACGCTTTACTGGTGGGTGGAGTAACGATAGGCCCGATAACGCCCGTGGAAATGCCGGGACAGGACATCCAGGTGCCGCCGGAGGTCTTTGCCTCACGTTATCTGATAATCTATGATGCCTCCGGCAAGAACCTGGTGCGGGAGGTGTATTTTACCCAGATAGACGGCGGGGCGACGGGCTACTTCGCCGCCACGATTGGCGCCGGTACCTATACCATAGACATCAATCATAACGGGATAGACCGGGCTGCCAATTTCCCGATGAAGATAACCGTATCCAAGGATGAGACGATAACGATTGATGTAAATATAGATACGGGGATACGGTGAGGCAGTTATTTTAGCCAAAGGCAGACCCCGATGAGCAATCGGGGTCTTTTTGTTTGTGTAGAGAATGTCACTCTGAGAGAGCGAAGCGAACGTGAGAATCCGTGATGAAGTGAACCTTCCAACTTGTCATTCCGTACTTGATACGGAATCCAGGTGGGGGGAGTGTCTGGATTCCCGTTTCCACGGGAATGACATGTGAATTAATATCGGATTTCTTTATTATTTTGAGTGGGGGGAAAAGGGGCGGGGATAAAGTGAATTATTCCTTTAATAGCTTTATGAACTCATCTACACTAATATCGGCGGACTTAATGATTTTTCTTAGGATCCCGTGCCCGAGCTCTTGATGTCTTGGCACAGGGATTGGGGAGCGTCCTGCACAGACCAGCCATGTGTGGCTTCCATTGGTGCGTTTTACCTGATAGCCTAATCTCTGTAATGCTTTGATGCAGTTATTGCCGGAAATAACTGGCAATTTGGTCATGAAAGAACAACCTCGACCTGCTCCAGCACATATTTTTCCGGAATCGGACTGCCCTCTTCAGCCATATGTTCAAGACACAATTGTATGACTTCTTTGATATTAGAAAGGGCTTCCGCTTTTGTTTTCCCTTGTGTAAAACAGCCTGTCAGTACCGGCACTTCCGCCAGAAAATATCCGTCTTCGTCCTGTGTAATTACTACAGGGAATTTCCGCGTTTTCATCTTTCACCTCCCCGTTTTTAATGCAATTATAACATATATTTGAATATAACCTGTCTCTACTCCTTCTTCACCCCCGCCCGGTCCTCCCGTATCTTGTTCAATATATACTGTATTTCCGTGGCGCTCATCCCGAAGCGGTGCAGCGTGTGCCGTATCATTTCCATGCTCCCCTCGAAGTACGGCAGCACCAGCTCCGTCACCCCCATCCCCTTCAGGTGTTCCACGTCCCGCTCCCGGTGCACGCGGGCCACTATATCCAGTTTGGGATTGATTTTCAGGGCGTTGCGGGCGGTCAGCTCCTCCGCCACGTAGTCCGGTATGGTGCAGATAAGCACGCGCGCCTTGTCCAGGGAGGCGTGGGAGAGGATTTCCGGATTGCTGGCGTCCCCGTAGATGCAGGGCACCCGCTGCGCTTTGAGTTTGGTTATCACGGTGGGGTCGAGGTCAATGACCAGGTAGGTGAATTTCTGCTTTTCCAGCACCTCCGCGATGCGCCCCCCCACGTCCCCGTAGCCGCAGATAACGGCGTGGCGTGATAGCTCCAGGGTCTGCACACGGAAGTCCGGGTCGACGTTGCGGATAAGCTGCCGGGCGAACCAGCGCTTCTGGCTGAGCCAGGTATAAAGGAAGGAGTTCAGGCTCATGGCGAAAGGCGTCAGGAACATGGTCACGATAGCCGCGGCGATGATGAGGTTATATAAATCGTTGGTGAAGATGTTTTCCTGGAGTCCCAGCAAAGCCAGGATAAACCCGAACTCCCCCACGTTTATCAGCCCCGTCCCCACCATCAGCACCGTCTTGTGCCCGTAGCCGAAGAATCGCGTCACCGCCGTGGTGATAATGAATTTGACCGCGATAATCAGCCCCGCCACCGCGGCGATGGTGCCCGCGTTGTTGAAGATGTACTGCCGGTCGGCCAGCAGCCCCAGGGAGACGAAAAACAGCGCGGCGAAGGTATCGCGCAGGGGGAGGATATCGGCGAAAGCCTGCCGCGCGAAAGCGGACTGGGATATCAATAGCCCCGCCGCGAAAGCCCCGAACGCCGCCGAGAGACCGAAGTAATAGGTGCCGAAGGCCGCCGCCAGGCAGAGCACCACCACCGTCAGCAGGAAAAGCTCGCGGGAGCGCTGCCCCGCCACCCTTTTCAGCAGCCAGGGCATGCCCCAGTAGCCCAGCGCCAGCATCAGGACGATGAACCCCACCGCCTTGGCCAGGGCTAGCCCCAGCGCCGCCCACAGCCCGCCCGGGTCCCCGCTGATGGCCGGCATCACCACCATTATCGGCACCACGCTCAGGTCCTGTACTAAAAGGATGCCCAGCAAGATGCGCCCGTGGGTGGTGTCCATCTCGCCGCGGTCCATCAGCAGCTTCAGCACCACCATGGTGCTGGATAATGCGATAATGAAGCCGAAGAATATCGACCCGGTAACGCTGACGTCGCTCACCCGGCCTATGGCGAAACCCGCCGCCGCCGTTATCAGTATCTGGGCGATGCCGCCGAAAACAGCCACTTTGCCGAAGCTTAAAAGCTCTTTGAGGGAAAACTCCAGGCCGATGGCGAAAAGCAGCAGGATAACGCCGATGTTGGCCAGGGTATTGATGATGTCGGTGTCATGCACCAGCCCCAGCCCGAACGGCCCCGCGGCGATGCCCCCCGCCAGGTACCCCAGGATAACGGGAAGCCGGAGCCACCGGGCCAGCATGCCCCCGGCGATGGCCACCGCCAGCACTATCAGCAGGTCGCGCCCGATGCTCAGTCCTTCCACTGTCACCCCTGCGTCAATTCAGTGTATTTTTTATTTTAACATGAATCGGCGTGACTGCGTGCGGCGGGTTAAGAAAATATTTATAATATCATGCCGTCACTCCAGCCCCGTGTCATGGCACGGGGTAAACTGCGGCTGGAATCCAGGGGGGAAAAGGGGGCGTGGCGTTGCCAAAAACTAGCTGGACCGGCGGGCCACCATCTGCGCTATCAGTCCCCCCACGCACAGCGTGGAGAAAATGGTGAACCCCACCCGGACGCTGGTCAGGAACTGCGGGTAGTAGGCTTCGATGATTTCCGCCTGGCCGATATATACCGAGAACAGAATCATGGTAATGCCCATGCTCAGTATCATGCCGGCGGTGCGCATCGTCCCCAGCGTGCCGGAAGCCACCCCCAGCACCCGCGGCTCCACCGACCCCATGATGGCGTTGGTGTTGGGGGAAACGAACAGACCGATGCCGGTGCCGTAGATGGCCAGGGCGGGGATAATGTACCAGGTGGAGGTATCGTTGCCCAGGAAAATCAGCATTATCAGGGCGGCGCAGTTAAAAGCCATGCCCACCGTCGCCACTATCCGCGGCTCGTAGCGCTGGGAGATGAAGCCGGAAAGCAGCGTAAAGATAGTCATGAAAACGGAGGAAACTATCAGCACCAGCCCGGCCTGCTCTGCGGAGTAGTTTTTGATGTACTGGAGATACAGGCTCAGCAGGTAGGTCACGGCGAAGGTGGAAAGGTAGGTGACCAGCGCCGCCAGGTTGGACAATATGAAGACCCGGTTGCGCCGGAACAGGGAAATCTCGAAAATAGGACTGGGCGTGCGGGATTCCCACCATACGAAGAATACCATGCCCGCGGACCCGATGACGAAGAGGATGATGCCGGTCGTGGAGGGCAGGCTGGAAAAGCCGTACATGAATATGCCGATGGCAATCACGTAGGCGATGGTGCCGGTAATATCGAACTTTTCCCCCGCCGCCTCCCGCCACTCGGCCTTGATGCCGTACCAGACGAGGATTATCAGCAGGACGCCCAGACAGCCGCTCAGCAGGAAAATGCTGTTCCAGCCCAGGCGGTCGGTCATCACCCCGCCGATGAGCGGCCCCAGGGAAAGCCCCAGGTAGGTGCCCGCCTGGCTGATGCCCAGGGCCTTGCCGCGTTCTTTGCCGGTGAAAACGGAGGATAAAATGGCCACGCTGTTGTTAAAGGTCATGCCGGAGCCCAGCCCCTGCAATACCCGGCTGATGATCAGTACTGTAATGGAGTTGGCGAATACCCCCAGGAAAGAGCCGCCGGTGGAGACCAGCAGTCCCAGGATAAACAGGCGGCGGCGCCCCACTATATCTGAAAGCCGCCCGAAAGGCACCTGCACGATGGCGATAGCCAGGAAATAGGAAGTGCTGACCCAGCTCATCACCAGCGCTTCCATCCCGAATTCCCGTCCCATCGTCGGCAGGGCCACGTTCACCGCGGCTACCAGGAACGGCAGGATAAAAGCCGTAATGGTGGAAATTATCAGGATAATGCTTTTGTTGACCCTGGCGGGGGAGTTATCGGTCATTTCTAAGTCAGCCCATTTTAGTTGGAGGATATCATTTCCGGCGGATGCCGGTCAAAAATGTTCCGGAAATAGCTGTGAATCCGGGAAAAACCGGTATTTACGCCACGTCCGTGGTCTTTTTAAGACGGGCGATAGGCGGGCGCGGCGCGGGCGTTATCTGGCTGCGGAAGCCGCACTGGAAACAGCGTCTTCCCTCGGCGATGGCGCTGTCGTTGAGCAGGCCGGTTTCCACCTCGGTAAAATTGCCCACCACCTCTTCCGGGGGGAGGCAGGGCATGGTCACGCGCGGCTGTACGGGGAAGTCCGCGGCGGTCATGCCGGCGCAAACGCCTATCTTGCGTTCCTTGGTCAGTTTCTCTTCGATGTTGCCGCTGCCGCCCATGAATTTATCTATGGAGCTGGCGGCTTTTCTGCCGGCGGCAATAGCCTCGATGACGGAAGCCGGGCCGGTAACGGCGTCGCCGCCCGCCCAGACTCCCTGCCGGCTGGTCGCCATCGTATCGGCATCGGCCTGGATGGTGCTGTTCCGCGCCGTCTTTACTTTAAAGTCGGCCGGTATTTCCGGCGTCTGCCCGATGGCGCCGATAATGACATCGTATTCCGTATCGAACTCGCTGCCCTTGATGGGCACGGGACGCCGCCGCCCGCTGGCGTCAGGCTCCCCCAGCGCGTTGCGACTGCACGTAAGCGTGAGCTTGCCGTCTTTCCGGCTTACCTTGAGGTGCGTGGTGAGGTAGTCGAGGTGTATCTTCTCTTCTATCGCCGCTTCCACTTCTTCCGGGCTGGCGGGCATTTCGGCGCGGGTGCGGCGGTAGATGATGTGCACGTCCGTCGCGCCCAGCCTTAAAGCCGTGCGGGCGCTGTCGATAGCCACGTTGCCGCCCCCTATCACCGCCACCTTTTTGCCCACCTCCACCTTATTCCCCAGGTTGGCGTCCCGCAGGAAAGAAGCGCCGTCAAAAACGCCGGGGAGGTTATCGCCCTCCACCCCCAGTCCCTGCCCCTTATGGGCGCCCGGCGCTAAAAATACCGCCTGATAGCCTTCGCTGAAAAGGGCGTCGACGGATTCGATTTTGCTGTTCAGTTTTACCTCTACCCCGGCTTCCTTGATGGTGTCTATTTCTTTATCCAGCACTTCCGGGGGCAGGCGGTAGTCCGGTATGCCCACGCGCATCATGCCGCCGGCTTTGGGGAACTGCTCGTACACGGTTACGGTATGCCCGGCCTTGGCCAGGTAGTAGCCGGCGGTCAGCCCGGCCGGCCCGGCCCCCACGATAGCTACTTTCTTGCCGGTGGACGGCAGTTTTTTGGCATGGTGTTTCCAGAAGCCGTAGTCGCGGTCCGCCACGAAGCGCTTTAAAAACTTGATGGAAATGGGGGAGTTCAGGGCGCTGCGGCGGCAGGCTTCCTCGCAGGGGTGGATGCACACCCGCCCCAACGTGCCGGGGAAGGGCACTTTTTCCCGGATAACGGCCAGGGCTTCCTGGAACTTGCCCTCGCCGATGAGGTAGACATAAAGCGGGACGTTGATGCCGGCGGGGCAGGCGTGTTTGCAGGGCACCGCCGATGCTTCCCAGTGCTTTTCCGGATTAAAAGCCGCGGCGGTATCCGTCAGCGCGCCGGTGGGGCAGACCTCGACACAGGCGCCGCAGAAACGGCAGCCGGAGTCCTGGAGGGGCTTATCGAAGGCGGTGCCGACCAGCGTATCGAAGCCGCGCTTGGAAAAATCTATCGCCCCGATGCCCCGGACGTCGGCGCACATCTGCACGCAGCGCCCGCAAAGGATACAGAAATTATAGTCGCGCATGATGAGCGGTTCCCGCGCGTAATCCACGGGCAGGTTTTTATAATGGTAGGGCAGGGTGGTCTCCGTAATGCCGAGGTAGTCCACCACTTCCCGGAATTCACAGCGCTTGTTCTTGGGACAGGTGACGCACCTTTCGTTGACGGCCACGTTCCGCAGGCAGATGTCGTTGGGGGCGCAGCGGTCGCGGCGCTCGCAGGTCAGGCAGGCGTTGGGGTGTTCGGAGAGGATAAGCTGCATGATGGAGCGCCTCAAGTCCTGGAGCTGCGGGGTGTCCGTGGACACTTTCATGCCTTCCGCCACCGGCGTGGTGCAGGCGGTGGGGAGGCCGCGCATGTTCTCTATTTCCACCACGCAGAGACGGCAGCCGCCGTAGGGCTGCAGGTCCGGGTGGTAGCAGAGGGTGGGGATATAGATACCGGCGGCGCGGGCGGCCTGTAAGACGGTGGCGCCTTTCGGCGCGGTCGCCTTTTGGCCGTCGATGGTAAGTTGAATTTTATCGGACATAAACAATAATAAAGCTGTTTTTTAGGGAGCGGAGGCCGGCTGTCCCGCGAGTGCCTGTTTTTCTGACAGCACTGTTCCGCACGGTATAAACTTTAGCATTTGTCGGGAGACATTTCAAGTTGCGGGGCGGCCCTTTTTTCTCTCCTTCGCCGCGTTGACAGCTAATGCCGCGAAAAGCTAACATAATAGGTAATATGAGCAATGAAATGCTGGACCGGAACAGGGTAAAGCTGACGGACGGTAAAATAACCCTGCGGCCGTACCGCAAGGAAGATTCCCGTGACTCCTTCCAGGCTATCAAGGAGTCGCTGAAGGAAATATCGGTCTGGCTGCCCTTCGCCCATGAAGACTATACCCGGAAAGAAAACCTGGCCTGGGTAAAGAAGCGGCCGGCGGACTGGAAGAAGGGTACCGCTTACGAGTTCGCTATCTTCGGCGCCGCGGACGGGATGATGATAGGGGGGTGCGGTCTGAACGCCATCGACCATATGAACCGGCGCGCCAACCTGGGCTACTGGGTGCGGACGAGCCATACCGGCAACGGGGTGGCGGTGGCGGCCACGGTGCTGCTGGCCAAATGGGGCTTCGCGGCGCTGAAGCTGACCCGCATCGAGATACTGGTGGCCGTGGATAATCAGCGCAGCCTGCGGGTGGCGGAAAAGGCGGGGGCTAAACGGGAAGGCGTCCTGAGGAACCGGATAGTTATCCGTGACCGGGCGTATGATGCCGTGATGCATTCGCTGGTGCCGGGGGATATTTAGGGAATCGTCCTACATCAGGTCTTGCAGGGTCATCATGTTCCAGTTCAAAGCCACGCTGGGCTTGGGGGTGTTGGCCAGGATTTCTTCCAGGTCGTCGACCTGCTTGGTGCAGTCATTTATTAGCTCATCGCTACGCTTGAGGTGTTCTTCCGCCATTCTCTGGTGGTCGCTTTTTTCCTCGATAGCGTACCAGAGCTTTTCCGAATGCAGGGCGTGGTAAACATTCTTATCATCTTCTATCTCCTCCGCGGACCTGTCCTGGAGCTGCTGGAGATAGGCTTTCCACTGGGCTGAATGAAACAATCGGGATACCCCTTTCGTTAACGCAATATTTACTATAATTATCCTGTTTACGAATGTAATTTGTCAAGGTGAGAACGGAATCATGAATGCGGCGGACAGGGGAGGAAAAGGGGTAGTTGGTAATTGGTGGTAGGTAATTTGGGGGACTGAAAATCCCCCTTAATCCCCCTTTTTCAAAGGGGGAAAGATAGATGAAAAACAAAGAGACAAAGGTTTGCACTAGCATCCTCTCCCCTTTGTAAAGTCCCGGTTCACCTTGTTCATGCGGGATTCCGTATGAGGAACGAATCGGAAGGAAAGTGAGAGAGGGATTTAAGGGGAGCAGTACAATAATGCTCCTTAAATTCTCTCTATACCTGAGTATTAGCTTGACACAGTCAATATTGGTGTTACAATGATGACATGCTCAAGCATATCATTATTTCACTCCTTACTTCTCTCCCATTTCTAGGAATTGAAATGAGTCCATTGGCACGAACTTGGGTTGTAAGCACCATAATATGGATTATTTGGGGACTTTTTATAATTGTGTATTGGGTATTTGTGATAAAACACAAAAGGACGGTTAATATGGAGAGTGAAGAGAAAAGAACAATTATCAAAAATGTTGATATAAAAGCTGATATTAAACATGCGAAAAAGGCTATAGGAATGGAAGTAAATAAACCAGCAGAAATTTCGTCAACAAGAGTTGAACTAAAGGCCGAAGATGTAGAAACGGCAATTGGCTTTAGCACTAATCAGGGGCTCGTCTCCTCTATGATTGGTTGTAGTTGTGGAACAGTATTTCCCTATGTGTGTACTGGACAACCACCGGAATTTATTTCTTGTCCGAATTGTGGGAAGGAACATAAATTGCGCTAATTAATTTCCTCCCCCATTTTTCCCCTTTTCCCCCCGCTCACCCTGAGCCTGTCGAAGGGTGAGTTTTAAGTATGTTTAGAGCTTAGCGCTTATTACCCCCCCCCCCGTCAAAATCACCTTGCTTCCCCTCTCTTTCCGGTGCATAATATTGTCTGTGCCTTTATAACAATATATCGTCCCTCTCTCTGCCGGCGGAGAGAGGGATAAGAGGAAAAAAGGTCGGGAAAACTTTAGGCCACTTAACATAAATTAAAAAACAATTACCCGTATTTTGTAGCTAATTTGACATAAAATTAAAAACAAATGTTTACGTATAAATCACTCGTGGACCTTAACAAAAAAAATTAAAAAACAAAAACAAATGTTTCCCGTTTGCCCATTGTCTTACACTTTGATAGGGGAATGATTGGGAAAAACATATTATTGATTTGTCATTCTGGCGAAGGCCAGAATCCAGTCACTTGGATTTGCTTAATTTTCCGTAGTATTAGCTGTATTTATCAAACTGGATTCCGTATCAAGTACGGAATGACGGCTTTATTAGGGCGGTGAGATTGCCACGTCGTCCCGATTCACGGGGGAGAAGCGAAGTTCATCGGGATTCCCCGCAATGACAATTATCTTTTATCTGTGTTATTGACCTTTGATTTTTGAATTTGTTTAGAGTTTAGAGCTTCGTACTCCGTGCTTTGCCCCCCTTTCCCCAACCGATAACTAGTAACCAGCCACTAATTACGGTAAAATACCCTTGATGAAAGAAGACGCCACCCCCATCCGCCGCCAGTACCTCCGCATTAAAAAGCAGTACCCCAACGCCATTGTGCTGTTCCGGCTGGGGGACTTCTATGAAACGTTCGACGAGGACGCGCGGATTACCTCCAGGGAACTGGAAATCGTGCTGACCTCCCGGGAGATGGGCAAGGGCAACAAGATACCGCTGGCGGGCATCCCGTACCACGCGCTGGACGGCTACCTGGCCAAACTCATCAACCGCGGCTACAAGGTGGCCATCTGCGAGCAGCTCACCAAACCGGGGGAGGTAAAAGGGCTGGTGGAGCGGGACGTGGTGCGGCTGGTCACGCCGGGCACCGTGGTGGAGCCCAACCTGCTCAATAGCAAAAGCAACAACTACCTGGTGGCCGTGGCGGGGGGAGAAGGGGAGGTCGGCATCGCCCTGGTGGACATCACCACCTCCGAGTTCGCCGTGACGCAATTGCCTGCGGCCAGGGCCAGGACGGAAATGGAACGACTCAACCCCTCCGAGGTCATCGCCGCCGAAGGGGCGGACATCGACGGCCTGGGCGTCAAGGACAATATTACCCGCGTCGACGGCTACCGGTTCGACCTGGAGACGGCCCGCCGGACCCTGCTCGACCACTTCGGCGTAACGACGCTGGAAGGCTACGGCTGCGACCACCTGCCGCTGGCCATTAAAGCGGCGGGGGCTATCGTTTTCTACCTGGGGGAGACGCAGAAAAGCGGCCTCGGCCAGATCACGCGCCTGGCCACCTACGCCACGGAAAGCTACATGGCGCTGGACAGCCAGACCCAGCGCAACCTGGAGATTTTCCGGGGCTCCCGCTCCGGCGGCGCGGAAGGCTCGCTGCTCTCCGTGATAGACGCCGCCAGGACCCCCATGGGCGGCCGGCTTTTAAGGAAGTGGCTGGGCCAGCCGCTTTTGGACGCGGCGGCGCTCAATCAAAGGCTGGATGTTATCGATTGGTTTACGGCCAACGCCCTGCCCCGCCGCCGGATAACGGATAGGCTCAAGGACGTGGCGGACCTGGAACGCCTTATCAACCGGGTGCGGGGGGAAATAGCCATACCGCGGGAGATGGTCGCCCTCAGGCGCAGCCTGGAGGCCGTGCCCGGACTGAAAGAAATACTTGGTCATTCTGAGCGCAGCGAAGAATCCGGGGGAGCTGGGGATATTGCCGCCCCACCCCGGGATGCTTCGGTCGCTACACTCCCTCAGCATGACCCGCCTACGCCAGGGCTTCGGCGGGCAGGCAGGGAGGGGGATGGGGATGCTAAAGCAATCGGGGGGCTAATCGCGGAGCTGAAGCCCTGTAATGAAGCCATCGACCTTATTGCCAGGGCCATTGAGGACGAGCCCGCCTCTATCGTGGGGGAGGGCGGCGTTATCAAGCCCGGCTTTTCCGAGGAGCTGGATGGCCTGCGGGAGGTCTCCGGCAATGCCAAAAAGTACCTCGCCAACCTGGAGCTCAAGGAGCGGGAGCGCACCGGCATCAAGAACCTCAAAGTGGGCTTTAACAACATTTTCGGCTACTACATCGAGGTCTCCAATGCCAGTATAAAGCAGGTGCCGGACGACTTTATCCGCAAGCAGACCCTGGTCAACGGGGAGCGCTTTTTCACCCCGGAGCTTAAAGAGTACGAGTCCATGATTCTCAACGCCCGCGACCGCCTGGAGCAGGTGGAAACGGATGTTTACCGCCGCGTCTGCCGGCAGGTGGCGCTGGAAAGCGAGCGCATCCTGGCGCTGGGGGCGGCTTTAGCCCGCCTGGACGTTTACGCCGCCCTGGCGGAGGTGGCGGCGCGCCATAACTATGTGCGACCCCAGCTGAACGACGGCACGGTTATCGACATCAAAGAGGGGCGGCACCCGGTGGTGGAAAGGACCCTGACGGACGGCTCCTTCATGCCCAACGATATTTACCTCTCCAACGAAGACGCCCAGCTTATCGTCCTTACCGGGCCGAACATGTCCGGCAAGTCCACCTATTTAAGACAGGTTGCCCTTATCGTGCTGCTGGCGCAAATCGGCAGCTATGTGCCGGCGGCCTCGGCCAGGATAGGCATCGTCGACCGCATATTTACGCGCATCGGCGCCCGTGACGACCTCGCCGCCGGGCAGTCCACCTTCATGGTGGAGATGGTGGAGACCGCCAATATTTTAAATAACGCCACCCCCCGCTCCCTCCTCATCCTGGACGAGATAGGGCGGGGCACCAGCACTTATGACGGGCTGTCCATCGCCCGCGCCGTGGCGGAGTACATCCACAACCATAAAGGGCTGGGCGCGCGCACCGTCTTCGCCACCCACTACCATGAGATGACGGCGCTGGCGGGCTACCTGCCCCGGGTCAAGAACTTCAACGTGGCCGTTATCGAGGAAGCCGGCAAAGTCATTTTCCTGCATAAAATCGTGCCGGGCGGGGTGGACAAGAGCTACGGCATCCACGTGGCGCAGCTGGCGGGCCTGCCCCGGCCGGTGCTCCACCGCGCCCGCGAGGTCCTGGGGGAGCTGGAAAGCAACGGTCCCCTTCGACAGGCTCAGGGTGAGCGGGCGGCTAAAGAAAAGGCGGCGCAGATGCCGCTCTTCGGGGAGAAAACGGCGCTGGAAAAAGAGCTGGAGAAAATAGAGCCGGACGGTATGACGCCGCTGGAAGCGCTGAACAAGCTCTACGAGCTGAAGAAAAAGCTGGGAGAATAGCCGTATCCGGGGCGCCGTTCCCGCGGTTTTTATAGCTGAAATCACGACCCGGCGGGTAGTTGTTCCGCAGGATTGTCCAAATTTGCAATATTATAACTTTTATAATACGCTATATAACAATATAACGGAGGGAAGAGAATGAAAGATTTTAAAGGTAAAGTTGCGTTCATTACCGGAGGCGCTTCCGGCGCCGGGCTGGGCCAGGCCAAGTTATTTTCGGAGGCCGGCTGCAAAATAGTTATCGCCGATATCCGCCAGGACCACCTGGACCAGGCCAAGGACTATTTTAAAGGCAAAAACGCCCAGGTCCACACCATCAAGCTGGATATTACCGACCGCCGAGCGTACGCCGCGGCGGCGGACGAGGTGGAAAAGGTATACGGGGAGCCGCCGCAGCTCCTGTTCAATACTGCGGGCGTCAATGCCTTCGGACCGGCGGAAGCCTCGACCTTCGAGGACTTCGACTGGGTTATCGGGGTCAACCTCTTCGGCGTCATCAACGGCATGGTAACCTTCGTGCCGCGCATGATCAAAGCGGGCAAGGGCGGCTATATCGCCACCACTTCCTCGATGTCCGGCTTCATGGCGGCCTCCGGCTGCACGCCGTACTCGGCCTCCAAGGCCGCGGTCAACAGCCTGATGGAGTGCTACTATAATGCTCTCAAGCCTTACGGCATCGGCGTTTCCTGCCTGTGCCCGGGCGGCATCAACACCAATATTCATGAGTCGTATTTCACCCGGCCGGAACGCTACAAGAACACCGGCTATAACGTGGACGAAAAATCCATCGCCTTTGAAGGCCAGTTCAACGCCCAGGGCATGGACCCGGTGGAGCTGGCGAAAGTACTCAAGAAAGGCATCGAGGACGAGCAGTTCTTCGTACTGCCCGGCCCGGAACCGCAGAAGATGCTGCAGTTCAACTTCGACCGCATTATGAACTACACCACCCCGGAAGGGATGAAGCGCCAGGAAGAGCTCACCCGGAAGCACATGGAAGAGATGCAGGCGCACATGGGCGACCGCGCTCCCTTCTCCGGCGCGGACGAGTCCGGCTGGGGCGCCGCCAGAAAAGATTTGACCTGGGTCAAAAAGCCCCGCCGCGGCATTTAGCGGCCGGCTTACCGGTTAAAGAGCAGCGCCACTAATACCTATGGAGGCAATAAATGACATATAAAATACTGATGACGGTAATGAGCCCGGAAACGGGCGTACAGAAGAAAACGGGAGGCTTTGGTCCCCCCGGCATGGGTCCGCCGCCCGGCGCTATGGGGCCGCCGCCGCCCCCGCCTTCACCCACCCTGGCCAAACGGCTGGACACCCTGGAAAACAAGACGGTTTACCTGGTGGACACCGGCTTCGGCGGGAGCTATAATTTCATGCTCCAGCTGCAAAAGTGGTTCGCGGACAACATGCCGTCCGTCACCACCGTGCGCAAGCGCAAGCCGGGCAACGTGTTCATGGACGATAACAACGCCCTCTGGGAGGAAATTAAAGCCGCCAAGGGGGATGCCGTCGTCGTCGGGGTGGCCGGCTGACCGGGCTGCGTCACGGCGGTCGCCGG
Source organism: Dehalococcoidales bacterium (assembly GCA_041652735.1). NCBI lineage: Bacteria > Bacillati > Chloroflexota > Dehalococcoidia > Dehalococcoidales > Dehalococcoidales bacterium. The sequence goes on from JBAZGT010000032.1 coordinate 25,641, forward strand.
ATGCTATTCAAAGCTGGAAAGAAACTACGGAATTCCCACGGTGCCTGTCTCCACGTTCGAGTACAAGACCGTCGTCAACGCCGACCCGCGGGCGGCGGTAATGCCTTTTATATATACCCCCCACCCGGTAATCGGCCTGTCTCCGGAAGCCCTGGATAAATACATCGTGGGCAACGACCCGGAAACCGGCAAACCCATTATCACGGAAATTTTAGATTTATTGACCAAACCGTTAAAAGAAGAAGCGCCGGCGGCCCCGCCGCTGACGGGCGCCCCGCCTCCCGCCCCGGCTGCCCCCGCCGCGCCGCCCCCCCCGCAGTTCCTGGGGCCGGACACGGAGGAAAATTTGCAGCGCCTGTTCTATGAAAAGGGCTGGACGGACGGCCTGCCCGTTATCCTCCCCACCGAGGAGCGGGTGCAGGCGATGCTCAAGGGTACCGCCGCCGCCCCGGACGAGGTGGTGGCTGAATCCTTCCAGTTCGATACCCATGAAATGGTGCAGTATAACGTGACCAACATCGCCATTATCGCCGTCATGGCCGGCGCCCGGCCGGAGTATTTCCCGGTGATACTGGCTACCGCCGCCACCCGGCAGTCCTCGCTGATGCCCTCCACCACCCCCTTCGAGGCCATGCTGCTGGTCAACGGGCCTATCCGTAAGGAAATCGGCCTGAACTGCGGCATCGCCGCCTTCAGCGCCGTGACCATGGCCAACTCGGTCATCGGCCGGGCCTGGACGCTGATGAGCATCTGCCACGGCTTCGCCAAGCTCCGCAGTACCCTGTGGAGCACCCAGGGCAACAACCATACCTACAACAACATGTGCGCCGGGGAAAACGAGGAGCGGAGCGTCTGGGAGCCCTTCCATGTGACCAGAGGTTTCAAGGCGGAAGAGAGCGTGGTCAGTGTCTTCCGCGGCTGGGCGATGGTGAACAGCTACGGCGCCGCTTCCAAGCGCACGCTGCTGGAAGAGCTGTGCGCCCAGTGGGCCATCATGCCCCCCATGAATTCATCCGGGACGGTCATCATGGACCCGCTGGTGGCGCGGAACCTCAAGGAGAACGAGGGTTTCGCCACCAAGAAGGACTACGCCCGCCACCTTTCGCAAAACGTTAAGATGACGGCCGGGCAATACTGGAAGACCGACCATATAGATATGCTGATGGCTTCCGAGGCGTACAAGGGCGTGGAGCCTTACGCGTCCTGGAAAAAGCTCCCGGACGATGCCCTGATTGCCCCCTACTTTAATCCGGACAACATCAATATCATCGTCGTGGGCGGGGAGACGAGCCCCCTGTGGAAAGCGGCGGACTACGGCTACTCCGGCAGTTCTTCCGTCGACCGCTGGCGCGCCTTGAACACCGGGGACGAATGCGCCGACGGCTCCTGCGGCCTCCCGGACGAAAAAACCGACGCCGATTACGACTAGAGCTGGATTTACTGACGTAGCAGAACATAGAGGGGGTTAAACACCCCCTCTTCCTTTTTCTCGCCCGACCTTTTCTCCTGTGCAAACTGGGACATAGGTTACACTTTAGACCGGGGACATAGGTAACACTTTTCCTTTGGTTTCATCTAGTAAACCAAGCTTTAAGAAACTGAACCAGACTTCCCAGACTGTGTCTGTAATT
>JBAZGT010000033.1 GCA_041652735.1 Dehalococcoidales bacterium
GAAAGTGCGATGACTGGCATTGAATCTGTCAAACAGAACGCGCTTGCGGCTGTGATAGAAGACAAGACAGTTTAACGTCAATTGGTCAAACAGCTAGACCAAAAATTGGAATACTCTGGTGAGCCGGTTATTATGACCGGCTCACCTATTTTTGTTTATTATTTGGTCGGACAAGGTGTTTTAGCAGCGGAGAACCCTGATTACCGTTTTCGGGGTGAAGGCCGATGTATCTGTAAAAATTGTCAATTTCTACCCGAACCGCTTATAATGAACGGTATGAAAGTGGTGGCGATAGTTGGTATGACCGGCTCCGGTAAATCCGAGGTGGCCCGGCTTTTCAGCCAGAAGGGCTTTACCGTGGTGAGGTTCGGGGATGTGACCGACGAAGCGGTGAAAAAACTGGGCCTGCCGCTGACCGAAGAGAACGAGCGGCCGGAACGGGAACGCATCCGGCGGGAGCACGGCATGGCGGCTTACGCTATCCTGAGCGCCCCCCGCATCGACGCCGCTTTGAAAAACGCCAGCGTGGCGGTGGACGGGCTCTATTCCTGGGAGGAGTACCTTTACCTTAAAGAGCATTACGGCAGCAATTTTTACGTGGTGGGGGTGTGGTCATCGCCGCAGGACAGGTACCGGCGGCTGTCCGGCCGTAAAGTGAGGCCGCTGACCCCGCAGCAGGCCGTCGGACGCGACCGCGCCGAGATAGAGAACGTTAATAAAGGCGGGCCGATAGCCATGGCGGACTTCACCATACTGAACGACGCCGATATGGGCGCTTTGAAAAAGCAGGTAGAGAGAATAGCGGCGAGGTTAAGATGACGGCAGCCAAACGCCCGGACTTCGACGAATATTGTTTGAAAATAGCCTCCGTGGTGGCGGAGCGCTCCACCTGTTTGCGGCACCACATGGGGGCCATCGCGGTACGGGACAAGCACATTTTAACGACCGGCTATAACGGGGCGCCGGCGGGGGCTAAAGACTGCCTGGAGCTGGGCTGCCTGCGCGACGAGCTGGGCATCGAGTCCGGCACCCGCCACGAGATATGCCGCGCCATCCACGCCGAGCAGAACGTGATTATCCAGGCGGGGCTGCACGGCGTCAGCCTGGAGGGGAGCACCGTTTACTGCACGCACACCCCCTGCGTGCTCTGCGCCAAGATGCTGGTGAACGCCCGGATTGCCCGGTTTGTCAGCTTCGGGCGTTATGCCGACGACCGGTTTATCGAGATATTCAAGGAAGCCGGCATCAAGGTGGACATGAAGGAATGGCCATCCGCGGCGATTAGTTTTTTGGACTGATGATTCCTTTAAGTTTGGAATGACAACCGGAGAAAAAACTCCCTCCTATCCCTCTTTACGAAAGAGGGACGTCAATACCCCAAAATAGTGAGGGATGGATTTCAGCCGTAGTTTAACCCGATTAACATACGGGGTACGGCTGCGCTGGACCCTTCGACGGGGCTCAGGATGAGCGGAGGGATAAGGGGGGGCGGATTCTTCACTGCGTTCAGAATGACAGGGGGCGGGGAAAAGGGGGAGGGGTACGACCAGGTTCCCGCTTTCTCCTTCGACAAGTCCCGATTCCTGCGTCATGTCCCGATTCCCTATGGTCATGCGGGACACCGGATGAGGTACGAATCGGTGCGGGATGGCGACAAAGTCGCTCACTCAGGACGAGCGGGAATGACGGCAGCAACTAAATCTTTCTTTTAACTGCATCGCGTACGGCGGCGGCTATGTCTTTAGACGTCAGCCCGTACCGTACCAAAAGCTCCGCCGGTTTGCCGGACATGCCGAATTTATCCTTGACCGCCACCATTTCCATGGGGACGGGGTGGTGTTTAACGACAATCCGGGCCACGGTGCCGCCCAGCCCGCCGTGCTCCTGGTGCTCCTCGGCGGTAACGATGGCGCCGGTCTCCACGGCGGCTTTAAGGACGGCCGTTTCATCGATAGGTTTGAGGGTGGACATATTGAGCACGCGGCAATCGATGCCTTCCGGCGCTAAAGCGGCGGCGGCTTCCAGGGCGGGCGATACCATCGTGCCGATGGCCATAATCGTCGCGTCCGTGCCTTTTCTCATCTCGTAAGCCTTGCCGATTTCAAACTTATAATCGCCGGCGCAGACCAGCGGCAGCTTGCCGCGGATGAGGCGCACGTAGCAGGGGCCTTGATGGGCGGCCACGGCGCGTATCACCTGGGCCGTCTCGATGCCGTCCGCAGGTATGATGACCGTAAAGCCGGGCAGGGAGCAGACCAGCGCCAGGTCTTCCAGCGCCTGGTGGGAGGCGCCGTCCTCGCCGACGGTCAGGCCGGAGTGGGTGGCCACTATCTTGACGTTGAGCTTGGCCTGGGCCACGGACACCCGTATCTGGTCGAAGCAGCGGCTGGTGGCAAAAACGGCGAAGGTGCTGGCGAAGGGTATCTTGCCGTTGGCGGCCAGACCGGAGGAAATGCCGATCATGTTGGCCTCGGCGATGCCCACCTCGATAAAGCGCGCCGGGAACTCATTTTTGAAGTGATACGTCATGGTGGAGGGGGAAAGGTCGGCGTCCAGCACCACGATGTCCGGGTTCTCGCGGCCCAGCTCCACCAGTGTTTGGCCGTACACGTCACGCAGGGCGACTTCTTCCGCCATCAGGCCAGCTCCTTCAGGGCTTTTTCCAGTTGCTCGGCGTTGGGCGCTTTGCCGTGGAAGTCCACGTTATTTTCCATAAAGCTGACGCCCTTGCCCTTGACGGTATGGGCGATGATGGCGGTGGGCTGCCCTTTAAAGTTACGGGCCACGTCCAGGGCATTCAGCAGCTGGTTAAAATCGTGCCCGTCAATTTCCATGACGTGCCAGCCGAAACACCACCATTTCTGGGGGAAGGGATAGAGTTCCATGATGTCTTTATTAAAGCCGCTCAGCTGGATGCCGTTGTTATCCACGATGGCGGTCAGGTTATCCACTTTAAACATGGCGGCGGACATGGCGGCCTCCCAGGTCTGGCCCTCGTCGCACTCGCCGTCGGAAAGGAGGGCGTAAACGCGCCAGGGGGCTTTATCCAGTCGCCCCGCCAGCGCCGCGCCCACCGCGAACGAGAGCCCCTGCCCCAAACTCCCCGAGGACATTTCCACGCCGGGGGTGGAGGTGCGGTCGGCGTGGCCCTGGAGGATGCTGTCCATCTGCCTTAAAGTATCCAGCTCCGACTTAGCGAAATAGCCGCATTCCGCCAGGGAGGCGTAAAGGACGGGGGCGGCGTGCCCCTTGCTTAAAATAAAGCGGTCGCGTCCACTCCAGGAGGGGTCGGCGGGTTTATGGCGCATGATTTTCCAGTAGAGCGAGACGACGATTTCCACGGCGGATAAAGAGCCGCCGGGATGGCCGCTGCCGGCTTTGGCAATCATGGTGACGATATCGCGGCGCAGTCGTTTAGAGACGGCGGCAAGGTCTTCACGGGAAGAAAAAACCGGGGCATCGTTTTTAGGGATATTACCCGAAGGCGTCATCACGAGTCCATTATATAATGACGGGCGGCGGGGCGTCTATTTACGGCCGATAACGATACTACGATTCAGGATCGTCCGCTTATACCCCACGTCACTAAAGCCTGCCTCTTCCAGTAGCTCCCGCATCTCCCCGAACGAATAGCACTTGCCCTCGGACAGCACCATTAATAGCACGGAGTATTCCGCCACGGAAAGCGGGCCGGTCCTGGCTTTATTGATATGGGCGTCATGGAGGATGATGATGCCGCCCGGACTTAAGTTTTCATAGGAGTTTTTCAGGATGGTGCGGACCTCCGGCAGGTCCCAATCGTGCAAAACGTGGGAGATAAAGTGGACGTCATAGCCGCCGGGCAGGCGGTCCTTAAAGACATCCCCCGCCGCCACCCCGATTTTCTTGTCCAGCCCCAGCTTTTTCAAGGAATAGCGCGCCACCCCGTCCACCGGGGGTTTTTCAAAGACGGCCGCTTTCAGGCGGGGGTAAGCCGTCACCAGCGCCGCGGCGTAAATGCCAGACGCCCCGCCGATATCCAGGAGTTTTTTATAGTCGGTCAAGTCTATAGCTTTCATCACCCCGCCCGCCAGGTACGCCCCCCGGCTGTTCATGCCGGCGGTAAAACCCGCCGCGAAAGCGTCGTCGGCCATGGAGGCCGCCCAGTCCTTGCCGGTCTTGGCGGCGGCCCAGTTGGCCGGTTTGCCGGTGCGCAGCACCTTTTCGATATCCAGGCACACCGGGCGGTCTTTCAGGGAGCTGACGTAGGAGGTCAAATCAAAGCCGGACTCATGGGTAAGGTAGGATTCAGCGGTATCCGTAAGGTAAAATTTCCGGTCTTTAGTTTTCAGCAATCCGTAGGCTTTGAACAGCGTCAGCATCACATCCGCGGGGCGCTCTTTGATATTGAAGGCGCGGCAAATGCCGCCCAGGTCCAGGGGGCGTTCGCTGAGCCGGTTAAAAAAGTCCAAATAGCTTACCGCGGTGATAAAGAGGTCGGCGGCAAAGGCGCTTTCCCGCAGGCCGATGACCCTGGCGGGGGAAAGGGGGGGGATAGCGAACCGGTCAGTCTCCATTATCCAGCCTTGTCCTTACGGGCCAGCTTGCGCACGCGGGCGACGATGTCCTGCTTTTCAATAAAGTTGGTGGTGTACTCGCCGCTGGTGAAGGTCTTGTCCTCCAGCGCCACGCGGTGGAAAGGCAGGTTGGTCTGGATGCCTTCAACTATTATCTCGTCCAGGGCGCACCTCATGCGCTGGATGGCTTCCTCCCTGCTCTTGCCGAAGGTCATCACTTTGCACAGGAGGGGGTCGTAGTAGAACGGCACGGTATAGCCCTGGTAAATGCCCTCGTCGATGCGCAGGCCGGGGCCGTGGGGCAAATACAGCCGGGTTATCTGGCCGGGGGAGGGGAGAAAGTTCTGGGCCACGTTTTCCGCGGTGATGCGGCACTCGATGGACCAGGCCTTGCGGCTGATATCGTCCTGGGTAAAAGAAAGCTGCTCCCCGGCGGCTATTTTTATCTGCTCTTTGACGATGTCCACGTCCGTGACCAGCTCGGTAACGCAGTGCTCCACCTGGAGGCGGGTATTGACCTCGTTAAAGTAGAAATCCTGGGTCTTGGGGATATAGAAAAACTCCACCGTCATGGCGTTGACGTATTTCATGGCCAGGGCGATATCCAGGGCGGCGGCGCCCATTTTCATGCGGAGGTGGGGGGACAATATGGAGCAGGGCGCCTCCTCGATAAGCTTCTGGAAACGCCGCTGGATAGAGCAGTCGCGCTCGCCGAGGTGGATGACGTTGCCGTACTTGTCCGCCAGCACCTGGAACTCGATGTGCTTGATATTGGTGAGGTATTTCTCCAGGTAGAAGGAAGAAACGCCGAAGAGTTTGCGGCCCCGCCCCTCCACGGACTGCACGGCCCTGGCCAGCTCTTTATCATCGTGGGCGACGGTCATGCCGATGCCGCCGCCGCCCCCGGAAGGTTTGACGACGATGGGGTAACCGATGCCGGCGGCCGCTTCCTGCACCTGCTTGTAGCCTTCCACCGTGCCGTTGAGCAGGATATGGTCGTGGCCGGGCACGACGGGGATATTCAGCAGCTTCATCAGGTTGCGGGCGGCGTGCTTGGGCTTGACCTTGTACATGGCCTGGCTGGGGGGGCCGATAAAGGCCATGCCCCGCTGCTCGCACATCTCCGCGAACTCCGGGTTTTCCGCCAGAAAGCCATAGCCGGGGTGGATGGCGTCGGCCTTGCAGGTCTTAGCCACCTCCAGAATCTTTTCCGCGTTGAGGTAGCTTAGCATCGTTTCCGCCGGCCCGATGGGATAGGCTTCATCGGCCAGACGCACGTGCAGCGAGTCTTTGTCCGCGTCCGAATACACGGCGACGGTGCGGATGCCCATCACCCGGCAGGTGCGGATAATGCGCACGGTGATTTCACCGCGGTTGGCTATCAGGATTTTCTTAAACAAATGCTATTCTCCTTGGCAGCGGGATGAAAGTAACATGTTTTTTCTTGCCGGTCAATCAATTGTATTTATGTGACATATTATATCTTATAAGCAGCGGTGAGTCTATGGGTAGGGCGCAAACGGGCAAATCAGTGGAAATAGAGGCAGCGGAGACTGCGCAGCTCCCGGAAGCCCCCAAATTGATTTTTCCCGTAGTTTATGATTAAATTGTAAGGTTGAAAGGGGTACGCAGATGCAGGAACTTAAAATTAAGGCCACTAAAAGGGAAGTGCTCGGGAAAAAATCCCGGTTTTTAAGAAGGCAGGGAATCATTCCGGCGCATCTCTTCGGACATAGTCTGGAATCACAGGCGCTCCAGTGCAACAGCGACGAGCTGATAAAAATACTGGCGCAGGCCGGGACGACACGCCTTATCAGCCTGAAAGTGGAAGGGGATAAGGACGCCCGGACGGTGTTCGTCAGGGAAATACAGCGGGACGCCCTGAGCCGCCAGCTCCTGCACGTTGATTTCTTCCAGGTCAGAAAGGGAGAAAAGATGACCATGGACATCCCCATCGTCCTGGTCGGCGAAGCCCCGGCGATGAAAGGCAAAGGCCGCATCATGTCCCGCGGTCTCAACGTATTGAGCATAGAATGTCTGCCGGAAAAAGTGCCGCCGCAGATTGAAGTCGATATAAGCGTACTAATAGAGCTGGACCAGTCGTTACACGTCAAGGACATCGTTCTCGACCCGGATATCACCGTTCACGACGACCCCGAGCAGCTCGTGGCCAAGGTATCCGAACTCACCGTCAAGGCTGAAGAAGAGAAACCGGCAGCGGCCGAGGCAGCGGCGGTGGCCGAGGGTGAAGAGGGGGCCGAGGCAGGCGCGGAGGGAGCGGCTGGCAAACCGGGAGCGGCCGGCAAACCGGGAGCGGAAGCCGCCACGGACAAGAAACCGGCGGAGAAAAAGGCGCCCGAGAAAAAAGAATAGCCGTTCCGGCCTGAAATCGCTGCGGGTTTGTGGTTTGACGATGATAATAGATTTCCACACGCATGTATTGCCGCCGCAGGTAAAAGAGAAACGCAGCGATTACGCGGCCGGGGACGCGGCTTTCCGCCAGATATACGCCGGGGAAAAAGTCAAAATAGCCGGCGCGCCGGAACTCATCGCCGGGATGGACCGGGATGAGGTGGATATCTCCGTCATCGTCAACTACGGCTGGAGCACGCCCGCCCTGTGCCTGGAGACCAACGACTATATCATGGAGAGCGTGGCGCGTTACCCCCGCCGCCTTATCGGCTTCGGTGCGGTAAGCTCTCTCACGGAAGATATTTCTCTCCGGGAAATAGAGCGCTGCGTGAACGGCGGGCTCAGGGGAATAGGGGAGCTGCGGCCGGACACCCAGGGGCTGGACTACGCCCGCAAGGACCTGCTCAAGCCTTTCTGCTATTTACTTTTAAAACACAAACTTATCGTTCTCACCCATGCCTCGGAGCCGGTGGGGCATATTTACCCCGGCAAGGGGAACGCCACGCCCGGCCTGCTGTATTCTTTTATCAACGGTCTTCCGGATGTGCCGGTGGTCTGCGCCCACTGGGGGGGCGGCCTGCCGTTTTACACCCTGATGCCGGAGGTGCGGGCGGCGCTGGAAAACGTGTATTACGATACGGCGATTTCGCCGTATCTGTATAGGCCGGAAATATACCGGCAGGTAAGCCAGTTGACCGGGGCGGACCGGATTATCTTCGGGAGCGATTTCCCGGTGATAGCCCAGAGCCGGGTCATCAATGAAATCAAAGCCGCCGATATCCCGGAAGACGCCAGGCAGGAAATCCTCTACGGCAATGCCGCCAGGCTGCTCGGAGTAAAGTCCATATGATGGAGCAGATACGCTCGTTCGTCGCCATCGAGCTGCCCCAGGACGTGAAGCGGGCGCTGGCCTCCCTGGAGGAAAAGCTGAAAGCCTCCGGCGGGGCGCCGGTAAAGTGGGTGGAGCCGGAAAGCATCCATTTGACGCTCAAGTTCCTGGGGGATATAGAAAGCGGCGCCGCCGGGGGCATAACCGCGGCGCTCAAGGAAGCCGCCCGCGGCACCCGCCCTTTCTCCATCGCCGTGAGCGGGCTGGGCGTGTTCCCGGATACGCGGCGCGTCCGGGTGGTCTGGGTGGGGCTGACCGGAGACCTGGATATTCTCGCCGGACTGCAAAAACGCGTCGAGGCGGCGCTGGTGCCGCTGGGCTTTCCCGCCGAGGGCCGCGCCTTTACCCCCCACCTCACCATCGCCCGGGTGCGGGACTACGCCGCGCCGGACGCCAGGCAGGCGCTGGGACAGCTTATAAGCAAAACATCGTTCGGGGCAAGCCATGAGATAAAAGTCAGCGGCTTTAGCCTGATGCGCAGCCAGCTCACCCGCGAAGGCCCGGTTTACACCCGGCTCAGTACCATCGGGTTACAATAAAGTCGGGTACCCCGGCCCCAATCTCCCCGCATAATCGTGTTTTCCTTCGTCTGAAAGTCCTTGAAATTTATTTTTTGTTTATGCCCCGCCGGGGCTTATTAATATCTTGTTTAGCATTCACCTCCTAAAATAACGGTGTACATTTGGTAAAGCACCAGGAGGCTTGGGAATGACAACGTCTAAAGAGAGTATATTACTGGTCGATGATGAGGAAGCCATCCGGTGCATATTATCCCGGGGCTTGAGTATACGCGGTTATATCTGTGACGAAGCGGAAAGCGGCGAACAGGCTCTAAACAAGCTGGACAGCAAACCTTCCGACCTCGTGATAATGGATATCAATATGCCGGGGAGGCCCGGCAATGAAGTGCTGCCGGATATCACCAGGCTTTTCCCGGAGACGGCGGTTATCATGGCCAGCGGCGTGAATGACGCCAGGGTAATCGCCAAATGCATCCAGGACGGCGCGCAGGACTACATCAACAAGCCGTTCAAGTTCGAGCAGATTTTAAAGAGCGTCACCGGCACGCTGGACAAGCGCAAGGTGGCGCTGGAAATCCAGCGCTATTTGCAGGAGTTGGGCAAAAAAGCGGATAAACAGGAAATAGAGCCGCGGCGCCTGTTCCTCAGCGCTATCCAGACGCTGGTAAATACGCTGGAAGCCTGTGATTCCTATACCAAAGACCATTCCCAGGCGGTGGCGGAAACCGCCGTGGCGCTGGGGATACAGATGAAACTCGGGTCGGAGGAGCTGGAAGACCTGCACTGGGCGGCCTTACTGCATGACGTGGGCAAAATAGCGGTAGACCCGGATATTCTCAACAAGCCCAGCGAGCTGACGTCCAGCGAGTACCGGCACATTATGACCCATGCCATCATCGGGCCGAACCTGGTGCGCCCTTTCGTGAATGACAGGGTAGTGGACATAATATCACACCACCACGATCACTTCGACGGCGGCGGGCTGGACCAGATTATACGCGGCAAGGAAATCCCGCTGGGCGCCAGGATTGTAGCCCTGGCCGACGCCTACCACGCCATGATTGCCGATCGGCCTTACCGCAAGGCGCTTACCCGGACGGACGCCATAGAAGAAATCCAGTGGTACAGCGGCACCCAGTTCGACCCAATATTAGCCAATGCCATGATTAACCTGATAAAGCAGCAGCAGATAAAAATAGGGGGTAGAGATTAGGGGGCAGGGAATAGGGGTTAGAGATTTTGGGGCAGGCAATATAGCCTGCCCTTTTTTTATTGGCCCGGCAATAGTGGAGAAAATAAGAGTTTTTGTATTACTTTATAGTGGCTAACCTCTCCCCCTGTGTCCCCCCGCCTGCCAAAGTCTTGTACCGCGGGCAGGCCTCTCCGCCGGCAGAGAGGGGGAATCATTTACCTGACAGGACAGCTACGGGGGATTCTCACGGTCGCTACGCTCCCTCAGAATGACACTATTATTATTTCAGCTCCGAGGTGCAGTTGGGGCAGCGCGTGGCTTTAATGGAGATGGCAGTGAAGCAATAGGGACACTCCTTTGTGGCGGGCGGCGCGGCTACGGCTTCCTCCCTGGGCGCGTGCAGGCGGGCAATGGGGCGTATCACGAAGAAAAAGATGACCGCCGCCACGATGAGGAAATTGATAATCGTGTTGATGAACTGCCCATAGTTGATGGTCACCGCGCCGGCTTCTTTAGCGGCGGCCAGGGACGCGTACGGGCCGGGGATCGCGCCATCCCGGATAACCGCCATCAGGTTGGAAAAATCAATATTGTGCAGCGCCAGGCCGATGGGCGGCATGACGATATCATTGACCAGTGAGGTCACGATAGCCCCGAAAGCCACCCCCACCACGATGCCAACCGCCAGATCCACCACGTTCCCCCTGGTGATAAAGGCCTTAAAATCTTTCAGCATTTTTCCCTCCTTCTTGTTTGCAGGCAACGTCGGAAAACAAGGCATTTAGAAATGATGTTGAGATATTATACCTCCCTTAACAAAAGTTAACAATTACCTCTATTTTCCCTCTGATTTTCTTAACAAACTTTTCAAACACGGCTGACTTTGTTATGATGTTACCGAGCCAGAATAATTCTTGAGGAGGACTTGATGAAAAAACTGCTAATGCTTGCGGTCATTGGGGTGCTGCTGGGCGGGATAATATTTACCTCCTGCAGCTCGGAGCCGACCAAGATAAAGGTCGTGACCGATGCTACCTACCCGCCCTTCGAGACCATCAACGACAACAAGGTTATCGAGGGCTTCGACATCGACGTGATGAACGCCATCGCGGAAAAAGCGAACCTGGAAATAGAGTTCGTTAACGTTGGCTGGGATCCGCTGCTGGCCGGCATGGCGCAGGGCACCTATGACATCGCCATCTCCTGCATCACCATCACCCCCGCCCGCGCCGAGGAAATGCTGTTTTCCGACCCCTACTACACCGCCGGGCAGATGGTAGTCGTGGCTAAAGACAACACCACCTTCACCAGCAAGGACAACCTGACCGGCAGCGTGGGCGCCCAGCTGGGCACCACCGGCGCCATGGAAGTGGAAAAGCTCTCCGGCGTCACGCTGAGAAACTACGATACAATCGCCCTGGCTTTCCAGGACCTGATGAATGGCCAGATTAACGGCGTTATCTGCGATGCGCCGGTTGCCGCCAACTGGGTCAGCCTGAACCCGGACAAGCTGAAGACTATCGGCGAGATGTTCACCACGGAAAGCTACGGTATCGCCCTGGCCAAGGGCCAGACGGACCTGCTGGCAAAAATCAACAAGGCGCTGGCTGCCGTCAAATCCGAAGGCCTGATAGACCAGTATGCCGCCAAATGGCTAGCCGGAGGGTAAACCAAGGTTGCCTTTAAAGGACCTGTTCAGGAATCCGGGCAGAGTGTTTTCCGGGAGGCCAACGCCTCGGCCAGCACCACCGCCGGAACCGGTGAAAATCGAGTTCATGCCGGGGTCGGAGCCTACCGCGAGCCTCGACCCCTGGTGGTGGCTGGTAGCAGGTGTTGTCGTTATTTTCGTCCTGCTGATAACACTCAAATCAGATCCCTACTGGGGTATGTTCAAGTTCCTGGTGGACGGGTTGTGGCTTACCATCCAGCTCACGCTTATCTCTTTTGTCTTTATCCTGATAGTGGGCATGATAGGCGGGCTGGGCAGAATCGCTAATAATCCCGTCATTCACTTTATCACGACACTCTACGTGGAAATGGTACGCGGTATACCGCTGCTGGTACAGCTTATCTGGTGGTATTACGCCGCCCCGGCAGTGGTTAAGGACATCGGGCGGGCCATCCACTTTTCCGCCATGGAGAACTACACCTCCAGCGCCATGTTCCTGGCCATTGTGGGGCTGGTGATTTGCTACGGCGCTTACATGGCGGAGATCTTCCGCGCCGGCATCCAGAGCGTGCCCAAGGGGCAGATGGAAGCGGCCCGCAGCCAGGGCATGAACTATTTCCAGGCGATGAGGTACATCGTCATGCCCCAGGCTTTCCGGGTGGTGCTGCCGCCGGTGGGTAACGAGTTCATCATGCTGATAAAGGACACCTCGCTGGTGAGCGCCGTGGCCCTGGCCGACATCACCCGCCGCGGCCACGAGTACATGGCGGCCCACTTTAACCCCATCGAAACCTGGACGATGGTCGCCCTGATGTACCTTATCCTGACCCTGGTTTCCGCACGTATCGTATACTGGCTGGAAAAGAGGAGAAAATACTAGTGCCGGAACCGATCATCCATATAGATAACGTACATAAGTACTTCGGGCGGGTGCACGCTTTGCGCGGCGTCAGCCTGGACGTGCAGGTCGGCGAGGTGGTGGTTATCCTGGGGCCGTCCGGCTCCGGCAAGTCCACTTTGCTGCGCTGCATCAACCACCTGGAGGTCAACAACTCCGGGGAGATAGTGGTGGACGGCATACGCCTCAAGAGCGCCAAAGACATTAACGCGGTGCGGCGGGAGGTGGGCATGGTCTTCCAGTCCTTCAATCTCTTTTCCCACCTCAGCGTGCTGGAGAACCTGACGCTGGCCCAGCGCATGGTGCGCCGGCGGCCCAAGGCGGAGGCGCAACAGGTGGCCATCGCCCTGCTGAACAAGGTTGGCATCACGGAAAAAGCGGACTGTTACCCCAGCCAGCTTTCCGGGGGGCAGCAGCAGCGCGTGGCCATCGCCCGCGCTCTGGCGATGAACCCCAAGATAATGCTTTTCGACGAACCGACCAGCGCCCTGGACCCGGAGATGATTAAAGAGGTGCTGGACGTCATGCTGGCCCTGGCTAAAGAGGGCATGACCATGGTGGTGGTGTCCCATGAGATGGGCTTCGCCCGGGCGGCGGCCAGCCGCTGTATCTTCATGGATGAAGGCCAGATTGTGGAAGAAGGGCCGCCGGAACGGCTTTTCTCCAACCCCACCCAGGAGCGCACCAAGCTGTTCCTGAGCAAAGTGCTGCAAATATAGCGCAGCCGCCCCCCTCTTGACAGCGGACACGCATGATGCACGGGCTATTTTCTCACACTTAGTTACAGACATGGAGCACGTATGCCATTAAAATGGAAGTCTTCCCCCGGATTCGCCATGATAGCACTTACCGCGATGACGGCTATCTGGGGCTGGACGTTCCTTATCGTTAAAGACGCCATCGCCAAGATGCCGGTAATGGACTTCCTGGCGGTGCGGTTCGCCGTGGCGACTATCGTGATGCTGGCCGCGCGGCCGCAGAGCGTGCGGCGCATCAGCGGGCGGGGGCTGTGGCAGGGGGTGGTGCTGGGGGTGCTGCTGGGCATGAGCTATATCACCCAGACCTACGGGCTGCGCACCGTCTCCCCGGCGGTTTCCGGTTTCATCACCGGCATGTCCGTGGTCTTTACGCCGGTCCTGGCCTGGCTGATGCTGCGGCATAAAATCAACGGCCGTACCTGGATAGCGGTGGCGCTGGCGCTGGCCGGGCTGGCCATACTCAGCCTGCACGGCTGGGCTTTCGGGGGGGGAGAGCTGCTTACCGTGGCCTGCGCGTTGTTCGTGGCTTTCCAGGTGGTGGGGCTGGGGGAGTGGTCGCCGCACCATGAGGCCTACAGCCTGGCGCTGGTGCAGGTGGGCACGTCCGCCGTGATAATGCTGCTAGCCGCGGCGCCCGGGGGCATAATGCTGCCGCCGGATTTAGTTACCTGGGGCACGGTGGTGATTACCGCCGTTCTGGCTACCGCCCTGGCTTTCGTGGTGCAGACCTGGGCGCAGTCCGTCATTTCACCCACGCACACGGCGGTCATCCTGACCATGGAGCCGGTTTTCGCCGGGATATTCAGCGTGGCCGCCGGCGAGGACAACCTGAATTTCAGATTAATCGGCGGGGCGGCCTGCGTGCTGCTGGCGATGCTGATAGCCCAGCTGAAAATAGGGAAGCGCCGCCGGCAGGCCGGATAACTATATTCTCTCAATCCCCCGGATAGCTAGTACATCCCGTTAATGATGCGGTAGCTCAGGATGCCGCCCATGGACGTCTCGCTCCGGAAGGAGATGATGATATATATCATGTTCCAGATATCGGTATGGGTCACCATGTCAATGCGCGCGTAGGTATCGCCCGGCGAAAGGATATGACTGTCCCAGGTTATATACTGGCCGTTAGGCGGGTCGATGCCCAGGGTATCGATATCTATGCCGTCGTAACTACCCAGCCCCAGCGAGGTGCTGTTGAACACATTATCCGGGTTATTTTTGGAGTTGTCCGCGGTATTGGTGCCGTCCCAGAGTTTCACCCCGTTCATGGCTATGTAGTCGTTTTGGTACCAGACATCGCCCTCGCCCATATAGGTGGTTAGCTTGGCGGCATTAGCATCCAGCAATGCCTGGGCGGCAGCGCCCCCGCCGCCGCCGCCGGTCAGGATGACCGACGGCGGGCTGGTGTAACCCTGCCCCGCGTTGGTAACGATGATGCGGGTAACCTTGCCGTTAGCTATCTCGGCTGTAGCCTTGGCGCCCGTGCCGTTACCGACGAAGGTGACCGTGGGGGCGGAAGTATAGCCGTAACCCCCGTTGGAAACGGTGACGCCGGCAACCCCGGTAATCCGGGGCGGGACGATAAAGCCGGATATATAGCCCCCCGGCTCCCCGTCACCATCAAAATCAACATTTACGCCGCTGGATGTGTTCTGGTTGGAGTAAATGAAGTTATCGAAGAGATAGAGCTGGTGGCCCTGCGTGGCCGGGCTGGTGTAGATAATTATCAGCGACCAGTTGGCGTAAGCCCATTCGTCCTCCGGCGACGCGCTGGCGTAGATGCCGCCCACGCTGTAGGTGGCATAGCCGGGCCAGTTGACGGCCGGGTCCACCGGCGCCTGGCTGTACTTTCTTACCAGCTTGGTAACGTCACAGAAGCTGGAATAGGAAAAACCGTGCGGGGAGGAGCCGGAATAGTTGGGTAATACCTGGGACCTGGTGGCGTTCAGCTCCTGGCTGCCCTGTTTGGGCTCGCCGCTGGCGTCCAGGTACACCTGTTTGAAGCCGGTGCCGTCATTTATCTTGAAGACCACCGAGGTGTCCGGGGTGGTGGCTGTCACCATCAGGTTATTGATATAAATATGTTCGCTGCTGGAGTCCAGGGTCTGGTAAAAACGCAGCATAAAACCGGCCTTGGCGTAGGTCTTGGGGACCTCGAAGCTGAAGGTGCCGGGCACGTTGTTGCCGTAGCATATCTGGATATTGCCGCTCCAGGTACTACCGCCGTTATTAGAGATGGCGTAATAAAGAGCGTCGGAGTTTTCCAGGGTGCCGCCCCGGCTCAGTTCCATGGAGACGGTTACAGTGCCGTAGGCGTATTCCGCCAGCGCCAGGCTGCCGGCGGCGGTGAGGGTCCTATCGGCGGTAGTCCCGCCGGGATCGCCTCTGCCCTGGAACCTGCCGCTGGCAATAGACCAGAGACTGCCCGCGGTCCACGGCCAGCTGCCGCTGCCGCCGCTGGGGTCGGATATAATCGTCGTCGCCGCGTTTTCATTTTCCCAGCCGGACCAGTAAAGGAAGGCGTAAGCCACATCGGCGTCCGTGGGAATATTATCGCCGGTAACGGCGGCGGTGCTGGGGTCGTGCCAGGTCTCGCGGTTATGGTCGCCGTCCGAGTCCGATAAGTTGGAGTTGCCGGTGGCGTAATAGTCCCCGGCGATGGCCTGCTGGAGCTGGCGCAGCTCCGATTTGGCAAAATAGCTTTCCACGACGGTTTCGCCCACCGCGGACCTTACCTTGTAAACCTTGATATCCGCATTCCAGGAATAAGGAATGCCGTAATCCAGACCGTTGCCGGTCTTAATCCAGGGAACGGCATAAGGCTCCAGGCTGGGCTGTGTCTGGTCGTCGCATTTAAAGTAGAAAGTGAAGCTCATGATAACCGGCAGGACGCCCTCGCTGGGGAAATCATCAAAATGAGGCGGAGAGGCATAGTTCCAGATTACCGCCTGGTTGCCGGCCCACTGGGAGGTGGCCACCATCACTGGATGGCCGGAGATGGGGCTGGTCTCCAGACTGCTCTTGTGGGTGGCATCCGTGTAGTACGAAAAACCGCGCGGCAGCCATACGCCGAAGGCGGCCACGGTTAAGTCCTCGCCGTCATCAGGGTAATAGGTATATTTGGCCTCGTATCTTGAAATCTGGCTCCCGCCCGCGAGGGGGATGCCGGTCTGTACCGTATCACCGGTTACCATCAGCTTGTTGGACTCTATAATGGCGCGGGCCTGAGAAGGGGACAATACCGGAATGTCCTTGAGCAGCCAGATGTTCTGCACGCTGACATTCGTCATCAGCCCGTTTACCGGCTCGTCAAGATAGTAGGACCAGACGGTATTATAGTCATAGGGCTCGTAGTCAGGGCTATGGAATAAACTGGGAAGCTGGTCGTTTCTTATCTGCCAGGTAGCGTCCTCAATCCCTGATTTGGCGGCGTAGTTTTCATCCGTTTTCTGCTGGTAAACCTGCCCGTTTTTCAGCGAATTATTGATGAGGGACAGCACCGGGGCGAGGACCAGGCTGCCGAGCACCAGTAACACCAGCACCATGACCATGGCCTGGCCGCTTTCACGGCGGCGCGGTATTTTGGCTATTTTGGCGGTAAATCTGTTATTTTTCATATTATTACGGCATGGACCTCATGAAAATTTCACGCATATTTGTCACGCTGACGGCGTGGGCGCCTTCCCCGACGGTGGAGGTCACCCGCAGCGTAAGTGTACGGTTGGAAAATTCGCAGGTAGTATTTTCGGAAACCATGTTCACGGATTCCGCCAGCAAGGTCTGGACGGGCGTGCCATTGTTAACGGAATAGCTCCTCTTGAGCTGGCCGTTTACCACGGTATAGACCACCCGGTAGGTAGTGTTGCCCCAATCCACCCAGCTTAAGGTAAGCGGGAACCCGGTGGGCCCGCCGATTCCTATGGACTGGGACATTTCCGCGTCCCGGCTGATCCAGTGTACGGCGTTCATGGTAAACTGGCTGGCGGTGGTGTAATCCCTGTTTTTGGCGCTCTGTCTCACCATCTGGAAGGTGGCGGTAGAGACCGCGGCGCCGACAACGGTGATAATGAACAGCGCCAGGACAACCTCCAGCAGGGAGAACCCTCGCCGGCCCTTTAAAATATGACGTAATTTGCCTGACATCATCGGATTACCTTATAGCTTTCCAGTTTGGTTAGTTCTTTATCCTGGTGCCACACCGTCACCGTTATTTTCTGGATATCACCGTCAAACATATTAGCGATGTGGATATCGGTGGTATAGCCGCTGTATTCCGGAGGCATATCCATAGGGTAATAGAAGTAGGAGTAAGGCTGGTTCAGGATAACGTCCATCTGGGACGCGGCTATAATCCTGGCGGCGGTATGCTCGCCGGAAATCATACGGGAATTAGAGGTAGTCCCCAAAGCGCTCAGGAACACCCCGCCGATTATCCCCAGCAGCGCCAGGGCCACCACCAGCTCAACTAATGTAGAACCTTTTTGGTTTTTTTCCATTGTCTGTTTCCGTAACCGATTGCCTAGTTGGCGTTGTTAGTCCACGCGTGGTTATTGGCCGACGCGGAGCTTCCCCGCTGCGTCATCCGGTCTTTTAGCTGAAGGCGGTCCACGCAGCTGGCCAGCGCCTCCTCCCGGCTTATCCGGCCTTCTTTATGCAGCTTGAAAATGGCGTCATCGAGCGTCTGCATGCCCTTTTCACTGGCGCTCTGAATGACTGTCAAAAGCTGATAGTTCTTCTTGGAGCGGATAAGATTGGATACCGCCTGGTTATTCAACATGACTTCACAGGCTACCACGCGGCCGGCGCCGTCCGTGGTGGGGATGAGTTTCTGGTAAATTACGCCGGCTAAAATGTCCGCCAGCTGCACGCGCACCTGTTCCTGCTGGTGCGGCGGGAACACATCTATAATACGGTCGATGGCGTTCACCACGTTAGGGGTATGGAGGGTGGTCAGCACCAGGTGGCCGGTCTCCGCGGCGGTGAGGGTGTTGGATATTGAGTCCAGGTCACGCATTTCTCCGATAAGCAGGACATCAGGGTCCTGGCGCAGCGCGTGACGGATGGCGGAGGAAAAAGACTGGGTATCCATGCCCACCTCGCGCTGGGAAAAGGAGCAAAGCTTGTCCTGGTGCAGGTACTCGATGGGGTCTTCGATGGTAATCACCATTTTCTTGGTTTTTTCATTCATATAGCCGATCATGGCGGCGAGGGTGGTGGATTTGCCGCAGCCGGTCGGGCCGCAGATAAGAATCAGCCCGCTGTTTTTCAGGGCGAGCTCCTTGCAGACGTTGGGCAGCAGCAGGTCGTCTATAGTAGGGATATTGGTCTGTATCAGGCGGCAGGTCAGGCATAAAGTGCCGCGCTGGATGTAGGCGCTGAAGCGGAAACGGCCGATGGGGCCATCGGCATAGGAGAAGTCCAGCTCCTTGTCCCGGTCAAAAAACTCTCTCTGTTTTTCAGACGTGATTTCCCTGAAGAACTGCTCCATCAAATCGCTGTTTATAGCGCCGCAGGTATCAATGTACTGCAATACGCCGTTGACGCGCATCAGGGGCCTGGTATCGACCTTCAAATGAAGGTCGGAGGCATTATTGTCCCGCAGTATTTTCAATAAATCATCAAGGTGCTGCATTTTCTTCCCCGCCTGTCTTTCCAATTTAATCTAGTTGCCGTTGAGATTGCCGGGGTCGTTAATCACTACCGTGAAGGGGTAATCCGTGCCGTTATCCGAATTGCCGATAGCCTCGATATTAAGCGTGCCGTAGCCTGTTTCCTGGAGCGACCTTATATATGTAATCACATCGAACGGGCTATCCACGATGCCGCTAACGCGGATGGTATCGCTGTCCATGGAAATCAGAGAGAAATCCGAGTTTTCCGGCAGGACCGAGGTAACGTCCTCCAGGTAGCCCGCGTTTTTCCCTTTGTTGCCGAGGATTTCACTGTATTCCGCCAGGGAGGTCTGGATATGGGCGTTAACGGAATTTATCTGGTCCCTCAGATCATTTTCTCTTGATTGCTGCCCCAGGGCCTGTACCAGAGTCTGGTCGGCCGTGTTTAGCTGGGCGTGCAGCTTGTCCAGGTCCGTATTGACCTGGTGCCTGGCGCTGATAACCGAGGTGATCACTACCACGATTATCACCAGAATGGCCGGGACGATGATATAGGCGATGGACAGGGTCTGAGGCTTCTTGTCATACGCCCCCAGCAGCATGTCCAGCTTGATATCACGGAAATCATGGCCGGCTTTCGCTTTATTTTTAAGTTTGCGCAGGGCCAGCCCTATGTTGGTGGCGTAGTTTTCCTCGATGAAAAGCCGGGGAGACTCTATCCAGGTAGCCAGGAACTCCACGGCACACCCGGTGGCGCTGCGCAGCTCTTCCAGGATATCTTCCTTGGCGCCTGTTTTCATGGCGTCGGCCAGGACCTCGCCGGTGACGAATATCGGTATATTGCTGCTGGAAGGCTCGTTGTTCTTCGTGCTGGAATTATAGGATATCAGCTTGGCAAGCTCGCTGGCGAAGAGGTTGTAATACCTGCCGCGGTTTGAGTCTTCCACCTCAATATCCACGTTGGCTATATGCATGTTTTTAACCTGCCCGCCCTGCACCAGCACCATATCCACGTAATCGTAGTCCAGCGAGACGATGATGGCATCCGATTGCGCGGCCGCCCTGGCCAGCGCCAGCGGGCGGATATCCAGCGACCAGTTGGTAATCCTGGCGAACTTGACCGTCTCTATAATGGAGTCGATATACTGGCGGTCCACGGCGATGGCGAAGTATTCTATGGCGTCCGGTTTGATGTTTACCGGCGCCCATGACAGGTAAAGGTTTTCCATGGGCACGGCGAATTCACCGGCCAGGTTATTGGTCATCGCTTCATGAATCTGTGTAGGCTTCATCTTGGGGAAGTCCATGACCCGGTAGGTATAGGGCAGGCCGGATACGGTGACAATAACGTTATTCTTGGGCACGGAGACGGAATGGAACAGGTTATCAATCACCTCTCCCACCCGCGGCGGGTCCACTATCCTGCCGTCCCTCACCAGCCCCGGCTCCAGAGGCAGCACTTCCCACTTAAAGATAGATTTACCTTTTATAGTAACGAGCTTGATGTTGCTGGACGAAATATGTATCGTTGTGAATATCATAGTGCTCCTTTAGCGCGCTAGTTCCTGGTGAATATGGCTATTTGCAGGTTGGCGGCATCCGGTTCATCGCCCGGGATGACGCCGCCGGTGATTTCCAGGCTGGAAATTATCAGGTTATCGTACTCCCCTGATTCCAGGCGGCTGATGAAATCAGCTATTTCCGCGTATTCTCCCTCCGCCCTTATTTGCAGGGTATAGACCATGTAATGGTCGCCGAAGGGAGACCAGTCCTCGGTCTGGAGCGGCACCGCCGTGACATTGCAGGACTCGGCCAGCTCCAGGATGTAATTAATCACCGTGGTGCTGTCCAAAGATGAAGGGATGGTTTTGCCCACTTCCTCCAGCTCTATTTGCAGCTGCGCCAGTCGGGATACCAGCTGGTCGTCCGGCTCCGGTATGGCGGCGATAGACTTGTTCACGGAGTCTATCTTGGTTACCAGTTCCGCTTTTTCCGTGTTGGAGGAATCCTTGACCCGGTCCTGCACCCAGCCGGAGCCCCAGAGTACAAAGACGATGAGGAGCAGCACGGTCACGGTGGCGATGATTATTCTTCTAGTTAACATTTACGGTGCCTCCAGGTAATGCCGAACGAAGGGCAATCATATTTTTATTTAAACGACCCCACCAGTGAATACATCGGGGTAATAATGCTGAGCGCCAGGCCGCCTACCACCAGCGCGATGCCGATGATGATGGCCGGCTCGATAATGGCCATAAAGGCTTTGATGCTATCGTCGATAGCTTTTTCATAGGCTAAAGATATATTGGTAAAAGCCAGGTTGATGTCACCGGTCCGCTCGCCGATAGCTATCTTTTCCAGGGAAACGCTGTCAAACAGGTTGGTGGAGCGCAGCGCCGAGGAAAGGGAACGCCCCTGGATTAATTGATTGCGCACCTGGAAGAGAATTTCACGGATGTAAAGGTTGCTCACGGTCTGGGCGCAGTGGTACATCACCACCGGCAAGGACAGACCCGCCCTGAGCAGCATGGACGCCATGTGCGTGTAGGTGAGCAGACTGGTGCGTAATATGGAGTCCCTGACGATAGGGATTTTTAACATAAAGCGGGTGAGGGCTATCTTGCCGCTCCGGGTACGCAGGTATAGGTAGATAGAAGCGACGACGATGAGCACCACCAGCAGGATGATGAACTTGTAATCAACCAGGAACCGGGAGAAGCCCATCGTAACCTTGGTAATCAGCGGGAGCTCGGTATTAAGCTGGCCGAACATGTCAACCAGCGTGGGCAATACGTTGGTTACCAGGAACCCGCCGATGATAAAAGCCAGGGTGAGCACGATGACGGGGTAGTTGAATATCTGGCGCAGGCGTTTCCTGGTATCAATCTGCTTGCTCAGGTAGTTGGCCAGATAGCCCAATCCCTGCTCCAGGTTGCCGGACTGCTCGCTGGCTTTGATAACCTCAAAATACGTTTCCGGGAAAATATTATTGTGTTTCTGTATGGCGCCGGAAAAGGAATTGCCGTTGCGGATCATGTTGATGATGTCAAAGACCACTTCTTTCATCCGTTTGTTGGCGGTCTGCTGCTGTATGAGCTGGAGCGCGCTGATAAGCGTGATGCCGGAGCTCAGCATATTGGATAAATCTAGGGAGAAGCTGACAATCTCCTTGTCTTTGATGGTTTGCAGCTTCAGCCCGAGCGACATTTTGGGGAGGAAGGTTTTTTTATCAGCGGACTGCAGCGTTAAAATGCGGTGATAGCCCAGTTTCAATACTGCCTGGGCGGCGGCGGCTTCCGAGGTGTTGGAAACCGTGCCCCTGACTATCTTTTTATCATCGGTGTAAGCGGTGTATTTATATACTCTCACGGACATTGCCTCCAGGGCGGATTTAGTGAACTATAGACCCACGGTATGCACACAGCGCATTATCTCCGTAACGGTGGTCAGGCCGTTCTTTACTTTCATCATGCCGTCCCGCTTCAGGGATTTCATGCCCTGGCTGAAAGCTATCTTTTTTATCTCGTCATGGGACGCATTTTTATGGATGGCGTTCCTGATTTCATCGGTCAGGACCAGCATTTCAAAGACGCCCGTCCTGCCCAGGAAGCCGGTATGGGCGCAGAAAGAACACCCGTTGCCGATGTAGCCCACCGGCGCTTTTTCCTTCATCTCTTCTTCATAGATGGCTTTTTCCTCCGCGGTCAGCGGCTTTTCCTTTTTACAATAGTTGCAGATGACGCGCGCCATCCTCTGAGAAATCACGGCAATCAGCGTGGAAGAAATGAGGAACGGGTCGATGCCCAAATCTATTAAACGGGTAATAATGCTTACCGCGTCATTGGCGTGGATGGAGGCCAGCAGCAGGTGCCCGGTCAGGGCGGCCTGCACGGCTATCCTGGCGGTTTCCTGGTCGCGGATTTCCCCGATGAGCACCACATCCGGGTCGCTGCGCAAAATCGCCCGCAGGCCGCTGGCATAGGTAACATCGGCCTTGGTGTTGACCTGCGTCTGGCTGATTTTGCTGAAGGTGTATTCAATCGGGTCTTCGATGGTGATGATGTTAAGCTGGTTTTTATCCAGGTGATTGATGCAGGAATAAAGAGAGGTGGTCTTGCCGGACCCGGTAGGGCCGCCGATGAGCATCATGCCGAAAGAGCTTTGTAATACGTCCTCCATCTGCGTCTGCATTTCCGGTAGCAGTCCCAGCCCGGTCAGGCCGTAAAGGTTCATGGACTTGTCCAGGATGCGCAGGGTGATTCTTTCGCCGCGGGCGGTGGAAAGGGTGGCGACGCGGATATCTATCTCTTTCTTGTCCACTTTGATGGAGAATTTCCCGTCCTGCGGCCGCCTTTTCTCCGCGATGTCCATCCCCGCCATGATTTTGATACGCGAAAGCAGCGAAGGATAGATGGACAGTGGCAGGGAAAACATGTCCGAAAGTATGCCGTCAATGCGGTAGCGAACGCGCAGGATATCATCCTGCGGCTCGAAGTGGATGTCCGAGGCTCGACTCTGCACGCCCTTTTTAATGGTCATGTTCACGGTATTTACTACCGGGGTATTTTCGTCATACTGCTGACTGTCCGAGGTTTTGAGCTCTTCATCGATAAGTATCTGGTTGATCTGTTTTTCAAATTCGGTATCGGACTTGTAATAGATATTGATGACGCGCTCGATTTCCTTGGGCATGGCCAGGTTGACCAGGACGCGCTTCTTGGCGATGGCCCTGATTTCCTGGATGTTGCGGATATCGTCCGGGTAAGCCATGGCGATGGTCAGCGTATCATCATTCACTTTCATGGGCAGCACCAGGTTTTTCCGGGCGAAGGCCTCATTGATAACGCGTATGGCGTCATAATCGATGACCTCGTCACTGAGGTCAACATAAGGTATCTTGTAGATATCCCTGAGGATTAATGACAAACTTTCCCAGGTCATTTTTCCCTGGTTGATAAGGATTTCCCCGAGGCGTCCGCCCTGTTTCTTCTGGAGCGCCAGGGCCTGCTCCAGGTCCGCTTTGGTAATCAAATCGTTTTCTACGAGCAAATCCCCGATTTTCTTGCGTTCCAGGTTCTTTTTTAAAATGTTTAAATCAAGTTCAGGTTCCATCAGTTTTCCTCAATTTCCAGATTACTTTTTCCGGTGTTAAGCCTCCGCCGCGCTATCGGCTATTGAATTGACCGAGTTCCTTTTATTGACCTCATTAATCAGGCGTTCCAGCTCTTTTTCATCGAACAGGCGCCAGCCCCGGCCGTCACGGTATTGCACTTCCGCGAAAGTATTATTGGCTACCCAGCGAAAGAAGGTGTTTTTAGATATCCCGGCAATGGAGCATGCTTCCGAGGTGCGGTAATACTTCTGGTTGTTGATAATTTGCGGCATGATGAACGTACTCCTGTGTATGCTTTGGTATACCCGTCTCAACCAAAGGATACCGTACCACCCATGTCAAAAAAATAAAATTCCCGTTAAAAAATATTAACAACCCGTAAATAATGGGCGCGCCGGGAGACCGGCGGAATGGGGTGGAAAGACTTTCGGGCGGTAAGGGGGAAAATAAAAAAGGGGAGGATATTAACAGGGAACAGGCGTCACAGAATGATTAAGGGCGGTTTATTTAGTAACGGGGTGGGGGGTAAAAAAGACAGCGGGGGCGGGTGAGTAAAGGGGAAACCCTGTGGTGGCGGCCGGCTACCGGCCGCCACGAGGAGGAGGGGCAGAGGAAAGGCGGGGAGCGCGAGGGCTGGCGGTAAGGAGGAGAAACCAAACCTTCGCGCCTGGGTTACGCCTTTTGCTCTGCCCCGGTAAATTCTTGTTGTAAAAAGGGTATTATCAGCTATTTTTTCTCTTCAGGTTTTTTCATCGGCGGCCATTTGCGGGTAAGCGATATCTCCAGGAAAGTAACCGGCCGGGCCGGGTCACATTTCTTGATAATCAGCGGGCAGTGCAGCAGACCCGGGGGAATAGAGACTACCGTGGTAGAGGTGATGCGATGCACTTCCCTTTCCTCGCCGAGGGTTATCTCTATTTCCGCGCCGAAATCGGTAATATCCTTGGGGTTGCCGCCGATAAAGCAGAGGAGCTCGTGGAATTCATGGGTATGGGGCATTTCAGCCTTGTACCTGGTATCCGCCAGGCAGTGATAGCCGATACATACATCGGCATCATACTCTCCATTATGAGAGACGATAGAAGTTCCGGTGTAGTGAGGTATCTTCACGAATGGGCCCTGAATCAGGTGCTTGCCGTATTTTGTTTTCGCCATATCCAATTCTCCTTACGTCAGCAGATTTTTGCGGTACTACTCGTTGCCGGAAGCGCGGGAATAATTGGTGCTGTTGCCCGCGGTGAAAAAGAACACCGGGCTATCGATGCGGCGGAAAATCAGGGGCAGGTGTTTCATGCCCCGGGGGACGAAGATGAGACAGGAGTAATCGATGATATATTTTTCGTCTTCCAGCCAGAACTCGATTTCACCATCGAACTTGCGCGGATTTTTAATATCGCCGGAAACGAACCCCAGCACCTCGTCGAAGTCATGGGTGTGGGCTATTTCCGTCTGGATGCCCTGGTTGCCGTGGGTCTGAATAATCCAGTGGCAGTCCAGGTAAAAAGCTCCGGGCAGTACCTTATCATTAAGCCCGAAAAGCGCGAAACCCTCGGTGTAGTTGCCGGCTTTCTTTTGTTCTTCCAGTCTTTTCATGAACTCGGCCGGCGGCGCCGGCGGCACGAACGGTTCCGTTACGATATATTTGGCGTATTTTCTGTCATCCATTTTGTACTGTCCTCTCTATAATTATTATTGTAAGAACGGCGCCGCCGGCCATTTCACCGCTTACGGTTTATTTTCAAGTTTTTTCAGCAAATCCGGCGGAATCTTGTAGGTGTCCGTTGGCCCGGTAGCGATATACCAGATAGGGGTATCGATTCTCTTGAAATTGATGGGGGCGTGTTTTACCCCGGCCGGGACAAAGACGGCGCAGCTTTTGGTGATGGTGTGTTTTTCGCCGTCAAGCCAGAATTCCACCTCACCGCCCAGGTCGCGCGGGTCCGCGTGGTTAGTCCCGAGGAATACCAGGTACTCGTCATAATCATGGGAGTGCTCATCCGGGGGGCTGCCCCGGCCGGTAACGCCCATGAAGCTGGCCGCCATAAAATAGTACGCGCCCTCGACGACTTCAGAATCGACATATATCGGGAATTTAACTAGAGACGAGTCGATATGATGCGTATCGCCCGGCTTCGGGTCTGTAACAAAATTATTATCGTATTTTGTTCTAGCCAATTTTCCCTCTCCTCTTTAATCCGGTGAATGATAGCATATTACCGATTGCCTGCGTTTATTATCCCGTAATAATATCAACCCCCCTTTCGGCTTATTTTAATTAACAAAAATTACTTATTTTTATCATTTATCCGGTTTATGCGGTACTATTTACTATTATTTCCCGGTGCGAACCAGCATGCGCCTACCCCGGTAAAACGTAATTTGTATTTTATTTTGATTGTCTATTATAATAGTGTTACTCTATGATAATATAGCGTTATGATAATATAATACAATCTTTATTATAATGTCAATATCCCTTAAAGGGAGGAGATAAAAAATATTATAAAGGAGGTGGTAATCTTTACCGGAAAATACCTGTCAAAGACCAATCGCGCGTATCTTCTATAATAATTAAAGGAGAAGGGAAATGGCTGAAACAAAATACGGAAAATATATTGTTTACGATGCGAAGTTACCTATGATGAAAAATGCGCCCCCTCATCCCGAGCCTCCTAAAGGGGAACAAAACGGCTCTATTGTTTTGTATGTTGATGATACAATAATAAAGGGAGCTTTCTACTTAAACTGCGCTCTGATATGGAGGGCGTCAGACCAGGGCAGCCCCGGCATCGTTCACGCGCATGACGACTACGATGAATACGTGGGGTTCCTGGGAAGCAACCCGGAAGACCCGCATGATTTGTGCGGAGAAGTAGAATTCTGGCTAGGCGATGAAAAGCATATGCTGACCAAGAGCTGCGCCGTCTTTATACCCAGGGGACTGCTGCATTGCCCCATATATTTCCGGAGGGTGGACCGGCCTATGTTCTATTTCAGCACCGCGCCCTCGGTAACCTATGGTAAAGACCTGCCCAAAAAGTAGTCGAGAAAAAATAGAGGAGTAGCCGGTTTAAGAAGGGAAAGCAAAAGATGATTAAAAAAGAATACGCGAATCTGGTAAAACCCATGTTAGTCAAGGACGCGCCCAAAGGGCTCTACGCCGAGCCCCGCATCTGGATGGAAGCCAAGGACCTGGAAGGCTTTGACGCCCACTTCTCCTTCGGCTTTGTGAAAAAGCCCGGTACTTTCCATCCCCTGGAAGGGTCTATCGTCCACCCCTATGATGAAATCCTGGTCTTCGAGAGCACCAACTCCAAAGATATCATGGACCTGAGCGCGGAAATCACCGTGGAGATGGGCGAGGAGCGGGAGCTGCTGGTCATCAACGAGCCTTCCTGCGTTATCGTGCCCAAGGGCACGCCCCACGGCCCGGTCACGGTCAGGCACCTGCACCGGGCTATCGCCCATTACACCATCGGCCTGGCCACCGCCTATAAAGCCACCGCCGC
>JBAZGT010000034.1 GCA_041652735.1 Dehalococcoidales bacterium
AATCATTTGCACTTTCTCATCCATGGCACAGGTCTCTTTCCAAGGCATCGGCGCACCTCCACCAATACCTTATCTGTAACCCATGTGCCCGGTCTATTTTGTTACCATTGTACCCGGTCTGTACCCTGTGTCTCCCTCTCTGTTGACAGAGAGGGAGCGAATGATTGATGAGGTTTGGGGATAGCGTTATTAAGGGCGAGGATGACGGGTGGAGGATGGGGAGGAGGTGTAAGTAATTGGTAATTAGTAGTTTGTAGTTGGGGGGAAGGGGGGGCAAAAACCCCCTCATTCCCCCTTTACGAAAGGGGGACGAGTTATTCCGAAAATGCCTCAAACGTATAGTGGATTCCAGCCTGCGATTGTCATACGGGGCGCGGCTTCGCTGGAATGACAGCAGGACCAAAGCGGTTTACCTTACCTTTTCCTCCGTCTCCCTCTCCGTTGACAGAGAGGGAGCGATTGATTGATGAGGTTTAGGGATAGTGTTATTAAGGGCGGGGATGACGGGTGGGGGATGGGGAGGAGGTGTAGGTAATTGGTAATTAGTAGTTGGCAGTTGGGGGGAAGGGGGAGTCAAAAACCCCCTCGTTCCCCCTTTGCGAAAGGGGGACAAGTTATTCCGACATGAGGGCGAAAGCAAAAACCCCCTCATTCCCCCTTTACGAAAGGGGGACAAGTTATTCCGAAAATGCCTCAAACGTATAGTGGATTCCGGCCTGCGATTGTCATACGGGGCGCGGCTTCGCTGGAATGACAGCAGGACCAAAGCGGTTTACCTTACCTTTTCCTCCGTCTCCCTCTCCGTTGACAGAGAGGGAGCGAATGATTGATGAGGTTTGGGGATAGCGTTATTAAGGGCGAGGATGACGGGTGGGGGATGGGGAGGAGGTGTAGGTAATTGGTAGTTAGTAGTTTGTAGTTGGGGGGAAGGGGGAGTCAAAAACCCCCTCAGTCCCCCTTTACGAAAGGGGGACGAGTTACCCCGACATTATGGCAAGAGCAAAATCCCCAGTAAATCCACTTCCGATTCGTCCCTGATGCGGAATCTTTGACTTTTTCAAAGGGGGATTAAGGGGATTTTTACTCAATACTCTACACTTTCCCCCTTTACTGTGCTATCCTTGAGTTATCAGGCTATTATCCGGGGGTAAAAGATATGCTGGAAAAAGTTCTGGTCTGCCTGGACGGCTCTCCCCTGGCAGAGGAAATTCTGCCTTACATCGCCGGAGACGGCCGCTGCTTCGGTAAAGTAATCCTGCTTAAAGTGCTGGCCCCGCCCGGCGTCACCCTCCCCCTGGCCGTGCCCGGGGAGACTGTCGGCACGGTGCGCACCGGCGCTACCCTTTCCAAATTTCAGAAAGATATGGATGAAGCCCCGGCTTACCTGGAGCAAAAGGCGCAGCCTCTGCGGGAAAAAGGTCTGGACGTGGAATGTGTGGTCCTTGAGGGCAGCGCCAGCCAGGCCATTATCGATTTCGCCCGGGATAATGAGGTGGGGCTGATAGCCATCGCCACCCACGGCTATACCGGCCTGCGCCATATCACCATGGGGAGCACCGCGGAATACCTGCTCAAGCACGCGGGACTGCCGGTGCTCATGGTTACGCCCTGGAAACACTGACCCGGCCCCGGTTTTTCCCCGGCCGACTTTATTCCTTTTTCTTCTTGAGCTGGAACAGCCTGGCGTTCTTTTCCGCCTCGGACGTCTCCTGGCCCGTCACCGGGTGCTTGTAGTGGAACGGGAAAATATAGCCGGATAGGTACCGGCCATCGTTCAAATCTATGGGGACATCCGGCTTGGGCCCGTGGAACTCCCCGTTGATGTAGGGCCGGTTCACGTCCTCCGGCATCGCCCAGTCGCCAGCCAGCCGCACGGCGTAAGGTATCACCCACTTGATGGTAAGGATTTTCCAGGTGCCCTTTTCCTTGATGTAGCCCATCTCGTAAATGCCGTTGACGAACGAGCGCCGCATCTTTTCCCCCATCGGCACAAAAATCCCCCCGAAAGCGTACCACCGCCCCCTGGCCGTCTTGCCGTTGGGGTCGATATCCACGATGCCGGCAATCTGCATCACCTGGTGCATAAATTCCGGCGGCGTCACCTTCATGAAGGAGAAGTACTGCTTCACGCCTTCCTTGCCCAGCCACTGCCCCTCCAGCCAGTCCAGCTTCACCTCCGGAGCATTGGCAAAACAGTCCACTATCTCCTGGTACATCATGTGCTCGACGTAATAGCCGTAGGCTTTTTGCAGCTTCTTGATAGCTTCGATGTCTTTGAGGACGGTCAGCTCCTTGGCCTGGGCTTTGACCGTTTTCTCCAGCGCCGCCACTCTTTTCAATAATGCCTCGTTATCCATGAAGTACCTCCTCAAAAACGCATAATCACGTAAATATGCTCGCGCGGGACGCTCTAGCCGCCCCGCATTTTCCGCAGCATCCCCTTGAGCGTCCGCCAGAGAGTGTTGGCATCATCCAGCTGGCTTTCCGGGACGGCGTTTTCCCCGTAGCGCACGCCTTTATACAGTCCGGTCAGGCTGTCCAGCGGCGGAGAGCTGTCCGGCGCGTAGCGCCGGAGGCGGTCGGCGTATTCATCGGCGGTCTCATGGCGGCGCCGTGTTATCCCGGACTTCCCCGCCTCCCATTGCAGGTGGCGGTAGATTTCCCGGATTTCCAGCCTCCGGTTGGGATTATCGTCGAAGTTGTATTTCGGCGCGCCCGCCTCTTTTCTTCTAAACCTGTTGCCCAGGTTGTTAAAAAACAGCTTCAAATCTTCGCGCAGGCCCTTCCAGCTGAAGATGGAATCGCGTACCTCTTCTATGGTATCCCGGGCGTGACGGACGCGGAAGCGGGAAATAGCTTTAGCCAGTATAAAAATGACCACCGCCGCGATAACCGCCACGATGACCCACTTGAAAATTATACCCCATATCGGTGAAATGTCCCCGGTGGTCACATCCTGGAAGGGCGAGCTGGACACGTTGTCCGATGTGTCTTCCTGCGACGGGCTTAATCGCCGGAGGAGATTGAGGAACCAGCGCATCACCCATGCGATGCCCTCCGCCGCGTAGGTAACCGGAATCAGTACGTACTCTAAAATCTTCCACAGGAACCCGAAAATGGTACCCGCGCCCCGGCCCACGCTATCGAAAAACTCGGGGGAGAGGGCGGAAGCGAGGCCGAACCCCACCAGCACCACCCCCCCGATTACTCCCAGCATCACCGGCGTCCAGCGCCAGACGGATGTCAGCCCCGCGTCCTCGCGCGGCATGGTGCTGCGCATGACGTACAGGTGACAGATGGCGATGGATATCAGCCCGAAGAAGAAAAATGCTATCACGTTGAACCCGATGCTCGCTCCCGGACTGTCCAGCTTATCGGAAACCGAGGTCAGCTGCCACAGGACTAACAGCACTATCAGGGCTACCATGCCGAGCACGAAGGTACGGTAAATGTCTTTAAAGATGGTGGTGGACTGCCCCAGGTTGATGCCCCGCCACCAGAGGTAAACCACCGCCGCTATGGCCGCGGCAATGGTATCCGGCTTGACTAAAGTGTGCCCCAGCACCTGCCAGGTATGGGTGAACCACCCGCCGCTCAGGAAGGCGTAGTCGCCCGCGTACTCGTAGCCGAGCACCAGCAGCATGGTCAACAGGCCGGCGCCGATGATGATGGCCTGGATGGCCCACATTTTAATCTTTAAATTGACCACCAGCCGGGTCACCAGCAGCGCCAGCGCCAGCACCAGGATAACCGTACCCAGGCCCATAATCGGGCGCGGCTCCCGGAACATCGGCAAAATGCCCAGCCAGTGCAGCCACGGGGCTACCCAGAAGGCTTCCATCAGGATTACCGCCAGCGGATAGAACACCCCCGCCATCCAGTCGAACTTTTTAACCGTACCCGTCGTCATTATCCCTGAAGCCTCACGCCTCTTTCAGTCCTATTTCCTGTACTAAATTCCAGGCGGTCTCATCGCTTACGCGGAAAATTGGCAGGTGGCCGGTAAGAGTTTCCTCCCCCTCTATAGGCGCGCCGCCCACCACCACCAGCGCCAGGCTGCGCCCCACCCGCCGCAGGTCCAGCAGCGCCGCCATCAGTTTTTCCTCCGGCTGCGCCGTAATCAGCAGCATGGTGCTGCCCCAGGGCAGGCTGCTGGCCACCTCCCGGATATGCCGGGTCATGGGCGTCGTTTCCACCTGGTGCAGCTGTGCCAGCGCTTCCAGTATGCGCGGCATCTGGTCCGGGTGCTGGCTGTGGGGCACGGAGACCATCCCCTGGGAAAAACGCGTTATCTGGTTGACGTACAGCCCCACCCGGAAACCGGTATTCAGCGCGTGCTGGGATATGGATGCCGCGGTGATAATGGAAAGCTCCTGGAGCTGGTAGTTGCTCCCCCATAAAGGCGCTTTCAGGGTGCGCACGTCCAGTAAAATGCTGATATCCACCGTCGTGGTGGGCTCGTAAATCTTGGTCTGGAGCCGGCCCAGCCGCGCCGTGCTTTTCCAGTGTATCCGCTTCAGGCTGTCGCCCGGCAGGTACTCGCGCACGCCGGCCGTGAGCACCGGGTCCTGGAATAAATGGTGCTTCAGCCGTATATCCCCGAAGAGCTGCTGCGAGGGTATCCCCAGCTTTTCCAGCGGCACCAGCCGGGGATAGACCATTAAATAGTCCTGCTGTTCTATCAGTTTTTCCCGGCGGAAAAACCCGAACAGGTCGCCGGAGCGCAGGCGCGTCGGCCCGAAGATGAAAGCGCCCCTTTCCCCGCAGTGCATGGGGAAGCGCCGCTTTACCCGGTGGTACATGCCGATGGGGAAGATGTTAGTGAGCGTGACCCGGTCGTCCACGGAGTCCGCCGCTTTGCCCTTGAGCAGCTTTACCCTCTCCGGCAGCTCGTCCTCCACCTGGAGCCAGGCCAGGGGCAGCGGCTTGCGGTTGACTATCTCTATCTCGAAGACGATATCTTCCCCGAAGAATACCTGGTTCTGGCTGAGCCGCCGTTTATACTCGATGCGGTGCAGGCAGTACTTGTTCCATAGCCTTGAAACGCCGCCGGTCAGGATAAACAGCAATGATACCAGCGCCAGCGGCACCTGGTGCAGCGCCAGGCTGATAATCAGGATTACTATTGCGATGTATAGCCAGTTATCGCCCCGCATCCTTTACCCCTCTCCCGCCGCGCCTTCCTCTTCCACCGGCACGAAAACGGAGTCTCTTATCTCTTTTAATGTCTGGTCGGCCTTTTGTCCGCGCAGCCGGCTTTCGGACTTGGGGATGATGCGGTGTACCAGCACCGGGGTCATTAAATATTTGATATCGTCCGGGATGACGAAAGCCCGTCCCCGGATGGCGGCCAGCGCCTGCGTGGCGTTATAGAGCGCCATCATGGCGCGCGGGCTGGCGCCCAGCTCCACCGCGGCGTGTTTCCTGGTGGCGTGCACCAGCCGGACGATGTAGTCCTCCACGTCCGGGGCGACATGCACCTCCCGGCAGAGTTTCTGCATCGCCATCAGCTCCTGGGCGGTGATTACCGCCGCCAGGTCGTCCAGGGGGTCGTTCTGGCGGAAACGGGAAAGTATCAGGCGGTCGTCCTCCTCGCTGGGGTAGCCCATCTGTATCTTCATTAAAAACCGGTCGAGCTGGGCTTCGGGCAGCGGGAAGGTGCCTTCCAGCTCGATGGGATTTTGCGTGGCCACCACCAGGAAGGGCCGGGGCAAAGGCCTGGTCTCTCCCTCGGTGGTAATCTGACGCTCCTGCATGGCTTCCAGCAGGGCCGACTGCGTTCTGGGGGTGGCGCGGTTGATTTCATCCGCCAGGACGATTTGCGACATTACCGGCCCGGCGCGGTACTCGAAGTCCGCCGTTTTCTGGTTGAAGATGTACGTTCCGGTGATATCGGAAGGCAGCAGGTCCGGCGTGCACTGGATGCGACGGAAGCTGCACCCCAGCGATTTTGATAAAGACTTGGCCAGTACCGTCTTGCCCAGCCCCGGCACGTCCTCCAGCAGAATATGCCCCTCGCAGAGCAGGGCGACGATGGTGAGCTCCACCACTTCCCCCTTCCCAACGATTACGCGTTCCACGTTGGCCTTTATCTTTTCCGCCGCGTCCTTGATCTTTTGAACGTCTTTTTCTTCCATCTCGCCACCGCTTTCTGAATAATATATCGTATTTTGAATATTATAACAGTTTAACTATTACGATGCTATTAGATGTCGTACTCGTCCTCGATACTGCCCACCATCTGCTCCAGGATATCTTCCAGCGTGAGGAGCCCGCGGATATCCCCTTCGCCGTTCAGCACCAGCGCCTGGTGCATCCGGCGGCTCTTGAAGTTCCGCAGCTGGGTGTTGATTTTCTTGTTCTCCGGTATAAAGTAAGGCGGCCTTATCAGCTTCTGCATCGTGCTCAGTTTTTTGCTGCCCTTTTTCCCCAGCAGGTCTTTGGAGTGAATGAAGCCGATTATTTCCTGGCTTTTGCCCAGCCGCACCGGGTAGCGGGAGTAGCCGTAGCGCTTGACGGTTTTCAGCGCCTGGTCAATGGTATAGTCGGACCGCAGCGTGACCATGCGTTTGCGGGGAATCATCACGTCGGCTACGGATTTATCGTTCAGCGTGAATATCTTGGAAAGCATCTCCTTTTCCTCGCCGGATATGGAGCCGTCCTCCCAGCTCAGGTCTATCAGCGTTTTGACCTCCCCTTCCGTGACGATGTTGCGGCGCGTGCGGGAAATATCTATGCCCACCAGCAGCAGCAGCTTGCGCACTAAAAAGGTCACGGCGGTGGTGATGGGCTGGAAAATAGTCATGATTACCCTGACCACCGGCGCCGTGAGGAAGGAAATGCGCTCGGCGTGGTAGCGGGCGTACACCTTGGGCGTAATCTCCGCGAAGATGAGGATGATGACCGTCAGCCCGGCGGTGACGTAAATGATGCCGGCGTCCCCCCATAGTGAAAGCGCCAGCGCGGTGGCGATGGCGGACATGGCCACGTTGACCAGGTTGTTGCCCAGGAGAATGGTGCTGATAAGCCGGTCCGGTTTATCCAGGATTCCTTCCACTATTTTCCCGGCCAGGATATGCTTCTTGGCCACCTTGCGCAGGCGTATCCGGTTGACCGTCATCAGGGCGGTTTCCGTGCCGGAAAAAAATGCGGAGCAGGCCAGCAGCACGATCATTAAAATGATTAAAGATATCTGCGGCGCTATCCCCAGATGGTCCATATTCTACCTCCCGTTGTATTGTGCCCGGAAATACCCGCCTCCTCCACCCGCGGCAAGCGGAGATTTGTCCGCCCCCACTGAGTACATTATTTCCCATGAGCACTCTGATGTCAAAATCCGGCGGATTTTTAGCCGGAAAAGTGACAAATATTACATTATTATCCGTGAGATAATTTTATAATCAGCGTAATATGGTGTTATTGCGCCCCGGTATATTGCATAACTTTATGGGAGGCGGCCTATGGCGGTGAACTTTTCTTTAATGGTCGGGGGGGAGGCGGGGCAGGGCGTCCAGTCCGTGGGCGCTATACTGGCTAAGTACTTCGCCCGCGGCGGTTTTTCCGTCTTTGCCGACCAGGACTACGAGAGCCGGGTGCGGGGCGGCCATAACTTTTTCCGCATCCGGGTGCAGACGGACGGCCAGCCGGCTATCGCTCCGGCGCTGGATGTGCTGATTGCCCTGAATAAGGAAACGGTGGACCTGCATGCCGCTGAGGTCAAGCCCGGCGGCGTTATTATCCATGACGCGGCGGAGACCGGCCTGAAAGCCATCGATGCTCGCTACCTGGATGTCCCTTTCGTCAAGCTGGCGGAGGAAGCATCCGGCAATAAGCTCATGTCCAATACCGTGGCCGCCGGGGCGGCTTTAGGCCTGCTCCGCGGCGACTTTTCCCTGCTGCCGGCGGTGCTGGGGCAGGAGTTCGCCCGCCACGGTGAAAAAACCGTCGAAGATAATGTTGCCGCCGCCCGCGCCGGTTACGACTTCGCCCGCGAGCACGGTAAATCATTTTCCTTTCCCGCCCTCCGCCCCCCCAAAGAGGCTAAACGCCGCCTCCTCCTTAACGGCAACGAGGCCGTGGCTTTCGGGGCGCTGGCGGCCGGCTGCAAGTTCACCGCCGGCTACCCCATGACGCCGTCCAGCTCTATCCTGGAATACATCGCGGACAAGGGACTTGAGCATGGCGCGGTGATGCTGCACGTGGAGGACGAAATCTCCGCCCTGAATATGGCGGTGGGGGCGGGCTATGCCGGCGTCCGCTCCATGGTGGCCACCTCCGGGGGCGGTTTCGCCCTGATGGTAGAAGCTTTAGCCCTGGCCGGCATGACCGAGACGCCGGTAGTGGTGGTCCTGGGACAGCGCCCCGGCCCCGCCACCGGTCTCCCCACCCGCACCGAGCAGGGGGAGCTTTTATTCTCCCTCCACGCCGGTCACGGGGAGTTCCCCCGCGCGGTACTGGCCCCGGCTGACGCCGCGGACGCTTTCCAGGCCGCCGTTAAGGCTTTCAACCTGGCGGAAAAATACCAGACCCCGGTCATTATCCTGACCGACCACCATCTGGCGTCATCCTACGCCACGGTGGATAAATTCGATTTATCTGAAGTAAATATAGAGCGCGGCGCGCTCCTGTCCGACGCCGCGGTTAAAAAGCTCACTGATTACCGCCGTCATGCCGTGACCGCTTCCGGCGTGTCCCCCCGGGCTTTGCCGGGGCAGGGTAAAGCGCTGGTGGTCACGGACTCCGATGAGCATGATGAAAACGGCCACATGATTGAGGACGCCGCCACCCGCAATCAGCAGGTGGAGAAGCGACTCCGCAAGCTGGCCGGACTGCAAAAAGAGATTACCCCGCCGGAGTTCCGCCCCGCTCAAGGGGCGGCGGTGACGCTCATCGGCTGGGGCAGCACCGGCGGGGCTATCCGGGAGGCCGCCGCGCTGTTGAAGAAAGACGGCAAGCCGGTCAATACCCTCCATTTCCGCCAGGTATGGCCTTTCCCTTCAGCCAAAGTAACGGCGGCGCTCAAGAAAGCCAAGAAAAACATCGTCGTGGAAAGCAACGCCACGGGACAGCTCGCCCAGTTGATACGGCAGGAGACGGGTATCAAGGCTGACGGCGCTATCCTGAAATATGACGGCCGCCCCTTCTCCCCGCAGGAGATAATCGACCGCCTGAACCGGGAGGTGAAACCATGGTAACGCTTAACGATTATAAGTCGGATGTGCCTGTAGCCTGGTGCCCGGGCTGCGGCAATTTCGGCATCCTCCAGGCGGTGAAAAAGGCCCTGGTGGAGCTTGCCATGA
This sequence comes from Dehalococcoidales bacterium, assembly GCA_041652735.1. Taxonomy (NCBI): domain Bacteria; kingdom Bacillati; phylum Chloroflexota; class Dehalococcoidia; order Dehalococcoidales; species Dehalococcoidales bacterium. The sequence continues at coordinate 9,300 of JBAZGT010000034.1, forward strand.
AGCCGCAGGACGTGCTTTTCGTGTCCGGCATCGGCCAGGGGCCCAAGCTGCCCCATTACACCCGGGGCAATGTCTTTAACGGACTGCACGGCCGCACCCTGCCCGCCGCTACCGGCGCCAAGCTCGCCAACCACGCTCTCACCGTTATCGGCATTGATGGCGACGGCGGCGCTTACGGGGAGGGGGTGCAGCATTTGCTGGCCGCCGCCCGCCGCAACGTGGACCTCACCTACCTGGCGCACAATAACCAGGTCTACGGCCTCACCAAGGGGCAGGCCTCTCCCACCTCCGAGCTGGGTTTTATCTCTAAAACGACGCCGCTCGGCTCCGGACAGCCCCTCAACCCCCTGCTGCTGGCGCTGGCTTCCGATGTCTCCTTCCTGGCGCGCGGTTTCGCCGGGGAAATCGACCACCTGGCGGGGCTGATTGAGGCGGGGATAAAGCACAAGGGCTTTGCCCTGATAGATATCCTGCAGCCCTGCGTGTCCTTCAACCATACCAACACCTTCGCCTGGTATAAACAGCGCGTCTACAAGGTGGGGGCGGACTATAACCCGGCGGATAAAGCCGCCGCTCTGGTCAAAGCCCAGGAGTGGGGCGATAAGATTCCGATAGGCATCATCTATCAGCAGTCAAGACCCGTTTACGAAGACACCCTCCCGCAGCTCAAAGCAGGGCCGCTGGTCAAACAGCCCATTACGCCGCTGAAACTGGAAAAGCTGATGGAGGAGTTTGGGTAATCCAGGAAGTGTATTAATTTGCAGTTAACAATTATAAGATAACATCTACATTATTGTAGTAAAAATGTGACAATTTTTAGGTATCAATACGGATGTACTCCTATTTGACATTATGTATATAATATACTAAGCTATCTAGCGAGTGTTTGGAAACGAATTCACATGTAAAGATAGAAATGATCTGACAGTTTCTTGTAGTCGTGAACGTTGGGCAAAACACATATGTATTCACGCGGAAGTTATAGGACAACAAAAACTAATTCAAGTGGTAATCAGGGCGCCATCAAGCGAATATCAGGACAAACATCATGCCGATACTCGAAATCTATATAAAAATCTCGTCCTGCCAGTCATTGGAAACACGTTGCTAAAAGTATCGATACAATATGTTAAACAATTAGGAACGGTAAGAGGATTTGTTAAGACCGCGTATGCCACAAATACAGTTAAAAAGGGGGAGATATGGCTATGGGGTCAGAAATATTAAATATAGACGATAATACAATTCAAATGGATACACTAAAAAATCTGTTATCTTTTACGCCTCTTTATCTTGAAGACATTGATACACTCATTTTCCAGCCTAAAAATACAGCCCCTGCGATATCTATTGACTGTGATGGTGAACTATTTCTTAGGATTGATCCAAAAACAAAAGAAATAGTAGGTATTGAGATAGAGGATTTCGAGGGATATTTTATTACCAAATACCCCGCAATTGCACCTGCATGGAAGGAAATGAAGGGGGCAATAAAGAAACACAAATGCAAGAATGAAAATCTTACTGCGTTCTTAACTATTGTCAGTGTATTATTGAGTACACTTATTAAAGAAAGTGATTGTACAACAATCAAAGTAGTCGCACCAACCGAACAACAAGCCCTTCTCATAATCTAAAATCAGCGCTACAATATCTTTCTCTGTCCAGATTCTTTTTTCTATACCAACTGCCATTGCTGGAGTTCTCGGCTAAGGATTAGCAAGTGTCCTAATCCCCCCGCCTTGCCCCTCCCCCCTTTTCTATGCTACACTTATCTCACCGAATTCAGCCTTAACCGGCAAGGAGCCCGTGCATGTTCACAATCAGGACCCGCAAATAATACCTCGGCGGCATTAGCTGCGAGACTATATCCCGGGGAGTCCTGATCGGCTGCCGGTGCGGCGGCGTCTTTTCAACTGAATTTACCGCTATTACTATAGATTTATCCTTTAGGTTCGCTCCGGCTTTCCCTCCCATCCTCCCCTGATGCGTTTATCCCCGCCTCAAGTGCTACCGAGGGCTGGTACAGTTAACCCGAATTCTATCCAGCGAGGTTAGCACGATGAGCCGTATATCATTTCATCAATATAGCCGTTATTCACAGAACGAATCGATAAATAAAAATATAATCCAGTCCCTGATAAACCAGTCCAGCATCAGCGCGGGCGACCTTGTTTACGATATCGGCGCCGGGGCGGGCAACATTACGGAGGCGCTGCTGGCCAAGGGCGCCCGCGTTATCGCTATCGAGAAGGACGCCGCGCTGTACCGCCGCTGCCGGGCGCGCTTTTTAGGGCGGGAGGCCGCCGCCATCCATCACGCGGATTTCCTTCACTGGGAGTTCTCGCCCGGCCACCGCTATAAAGTATTCGCCAATATCCCCTTCATCCAGACCGCCGCCATCGTTAAAAAGCTGGTCTCTGCCGCCGCCCCGCCGGAGGACTGCTACCTCATCATGCAGAAAGAGGCGGCGGTGAAGTACGCCGGCGTCCCCGGAGACACGCTGGCGTCGCTCCTGATTAAACCCATGTTCTGGGTGGACATCGTCTACCACTTCAAGCGGGACGATTTTTCCCCCGCCCCCGCCGTGGACATCGTCCTTTTGCAGATGGAAAAAAGGAGGTGCCGTCTCGTCCCGGAAAACCTTTACGGCGTTTACCGCGACTTTATCGTGTTCTGCCGCGAGGCTCCCGCCGGCGGCATCGGCAAAGTCTTAAAAGACCTTTTCCCCGCCCCCCAGCTAAAACAAATCGCCGCCGTGCTTGAAATCGACCTGCGCGGCCATCCCGCCGACCTTTCTTTCATGCAGTACCTGGGCATTTTCCAGTCCTATCTCGGCAATGACCTTAATAATATCGCCCTGGTGCAGGGCGCCGAGGCGCGGCTGCGGCAGCGCCGCCTCAAGATGAAAACCGTCCACCGCACCGTGAAAAAATGAGCCAACCGATGTTTAGCTTCAAATAATTAATCCGCGCGAGCCTACAGCAGTACAATTGTTCTGTAAGGCGCTCGTTTCGCCGCAATACCCTCAGGCCATCTTGACATCCCCCGCCCCGTCACCCACAATAAAAGCGTGCCCCGCGCTGTTTTTTTTGACCTCGATAGCACCATAATCTCCTGGGAAACCTCCTTCCGGACCGTGTGGGAGACCGTGTCCCGCGGCTTCACGGCGGAGCTTGGCGGGCTGACCCCCACGGCGCTATACCAGGCTATCCGCGGCGTGAGCGACTGGTACTGGAGCGACCCCGCACGCCACCGCGCCGGGCGTCTGAAGCTGTACGTTACCCGCCGGGAAATCATCCGCCTCGTCTTCGAGCGGCTGGGCCGGGATGACTGGGCTCTGGCGGACAAAATAGCCGATGCCTATACCGCCGCCCGGGAACGGGAGGAGGCTTTAGCCCCTCGGGCTATCGAAACTCTGGAGGACCTGCGCCGCCGCGGCTACCGCCTGGCGCTGATTACCAACGGCTCCGGCTATATCCAGCAGGCCAAGATAGAGAAATTCAAGCTGGCGCCCTATTTCGATAACATCCTCATCGAGGGGGTGTTCGGCTGCGGCAAGCCGGACCGGCGCGTCTTTCTGCACACCATGGAAAAGCTCGGTGTCTCCGCCTCTGATGCCTGGATGGTGGGTGACGACCTCGAGTTCGATATCGCCCCCTGTAACGCCCTGGGCATTTACGCTTTGTGGGTGGACGGTAAGGGCGATGGGCTCCCGGAGAACGCCGCCGCCCGGCCGGACGTGATTATCCGCGATATCTCGGAAATACCGGGGCTGCTCTAGCCCGGGCGGCTGTACTGGATGTCCGCGCCGGGATAAACGGCAGCTTCGGCCCGGTCGCCGTGCTTCTCTTTTAGTAGCCTTATCACTTCCGCCCAGCTATCCGTCATGATTACCCGGTCGGTGTCTTCCAGGTAATGCCGGGCGGCCAGCTCCGGGTACTCGTTGTAAATAATCAGCCGTGCCACGTGCGGCGGCACCTTCATCTTGAGTTGCAGCTCCCCGCCGCTGTCGTTCCCGAAGGGCCCCATCAGGTAATGCGTGGCCTGCCCCTCCGGCGCGTTGGCGATGAGCACCACGCTGCCGCCGCTTTGCTTGACGGATGCGTAAGCTATCAGCAGCCCGGAAACGGCCTCGCTGGCTTTGGCGAAAGCGTTGGCGATGACGATGTCCTTGTCTCTGGCCCGCGGCGTCAGGTAATGTTCCCGCGCCGCCGCCAGAGCGGCGGCATAGGCCGGCTGCGGAGCGCCGGCAAAGAGCGCCACCGTCTCTCCCCGCTGGTTGACCAGGGCGTCTATGATCATATCCAGCCCCGCTATCCCCGCCGCCTCGTCGATGTCCCGCCGCCGCGGGTTATCCGCCACGGCGCCCATACCGGACACGGTGGCGTTAAAACCGCCCTCCCCCGCCCCGGCCGCCCGCGGCGCGTGTAAAGCCCGTACCGTTTCATAAGCGGCCACGCCCGGCAGCACTATCTTGCTGCCGCCGCCGAACCCCGCCATGATATGCGGCACCACCGACCCTATGCCTATCTTGAGGTCGCACTTCATGACCTCGGCGTTAAGGCTTATTTTAGTACCGGCGGTAGTCGTGCCGGCGTACACGCAGTTAGCAAAGGGATTATGGTTATAGACCGGGAAACGCCTCAAAACGTCCTCTCCCAGCTTCTTCACGAAGTCCGCGCGGTCCGGCGCGCCGTGGCAGCCGCTGGCGCAGATGAAGCGCACCCGGCTGTCTTGTATCCCCGCCGCCGCCAGCTCCGCCAGCACGTGCGGCGCTATCTCCGCCGTCCGGGTCACCCGCGCCATATCGTCGAAGAGAATAACGACCTCTTTTTTACCGCGGGCGTATTCCCGCAGCGGCTTCATGCCGGCGGGGCTGCCGATAGCTTTTTTCATGGCGGCGGGAATAAGAGGGGGCCGGTCATGCCCGGCCATATTGCAGATTTCCGCGGCCCAGCCGCCGGGGAGGTATAGCTTCAGCTCTTTAACGCCGCGCCAGGCAAGCTGGGGCAGGCTGATTTCATTTTCCGTTCCAGGCATCCGTTTTATTTGTCCGATTTCTTGATTATTCCCCGCCGTTCCAGCATGGCGCGGAGGGAGGGGGTAAGGTCCAGTCCGGCCGCTTCCCCCGGCATAAACCACCCGCATTCCGCGGCGTCGTCACCGGCTTGCAGCTCGCCGCTGGCGTAGCGCGTAAGCAGGTCGATAATCACATAGTGGTAGCGTATTTTCCCGTCCGGGTCTTTGACGATGTTATCCACCGCGTCCAACACCCGCTCAATCTCGATATGGATAGAGCATTCCTCCATCACTTCCCGCTTGACCGCCTGGGAAACCGATTCTCCCAGCTCGATAACGCCGCCGGGGATGCTCCATTGGCCTTTGGATGGTTCCTTGCCCCGCTTTATCAGCAGTATCCTCTCCCCCCTGAAAACCACCGCGCCCACCCCGGCCATCGGCATTTTGGGGTACAACCTGCTTTTTTCTGAAGAGGCATCACTCATTTCAAATCATTCTCCGGGGAATTTCCAGGAATTTATTTCATTATGTAGCCATTATCTTCCATTGTCAAAACCTCCCCTTACCTTTGGACTGGTACTTTCAGTTTTTTATTTACAAATCGTTTACATAAATTTTTAGGTTGTTAATACAATGTTTATCCCGCCGGTGCTATATTGCCTGTACATCGGGGAAACACCTGTATTGCCGGTTACCTTTTTTCCCGAAAGGTCACTTTCAATTAAGGTGGTGTGGATATGAAGAATTCTCATGCGGTAACGATGGACAGAATACACGTGGTAAAGCAGCGCCGGGTAAATAAAGTCGGCATGAATGCCGAACGCTCCCGGATGTACCATGATGAGTTTTTTCATATCATCGCCGAAAATGTAGGCGACATGATATTCCAGGCGCGGCTGGCGCCCGACTGCCGGTTCGAGTACGTCAGCCCTTCCTGCACCCGCATCACCGGCTATACGCCGGATGAATTCTACGCCGACCCCTTGCTGGCCGGCAAATGCATCCATCCGGATGACCATCACCTGGTAGCTGATCCGCTGGTATTTGAAAATGAGCGACAGGGCAAGCCGGTGGAGGTCCGCTGGAAGTGCAAAAACGGCCAGTGGATCTGGACGGAACACATGATTTCCGTCCTCCGGAACAAGCAGGGCGAACCCGAATCGCTGCTGATTATCGCCCGTGACATCGACGAGCGGAAAAAGGCGGTGGAAACCTTGGTGGAGACCCAGCGGTTCAATGCCACTTTGCTGGAAAACGCGCCCCATGCCGCCGTGGTTATCAACGCGGACACCTCCATAAGATACGTCAATCCCGCCTGGGTAAAGCTGAACGGCTGGACGCTCGACGAGGTGGTCGGCATGAAAACCCCCTATCCCTGGTGGCCGGAACAAATGAGGGATGCTTTCGCCGAAGGCTTTAAGGAAGCCCTGAACCAGCTCACGGGCAAGGGTGAGGTGGTCGCGCAAAAGAAAAACGGGGACTTGTACTGGATTGACATGAACTGGGACTCCGTGATGGTCAAAGGCAAACTTCAATACCTCCTCATCAACTCCGTAGACATCACGGAACGCAAGAACATGGAGGAGGCGTTGAGAGAATCGGAAGAGACATTCTCCACCGCCTTTCACTCCAGCCCGGACGCGATGGCGATAATCAACGTAAAAACCAATAAATTCGTTGAGGTGAACGACAGCTACGCCAGCACGCTGGGATACACCCGCCAGGAGCTAATCGGCCACAACGCGGAAGAACTGAATTTATTGGCCAACGCCTCAGATGCGGCAAGAATGAAAAGGCTAATCACCGAGCAGGGAAAAATCCGCCATGAAGAATTCTATTACCGCAGCAAGTCCGGGGATATACGCATCTGGCTCTGCTCCGTGGACATCATCAATGTCAAAGGAGAGCCGTGCATGCTCTGCGTGGCGGCGGACATCACCGAGCGCAAGAAGACTGAAGAAGCTTTAAAGGAATCGGAACAAAAATTTGCCACGGCCTTTAACGCTAGTCCCTTCTCCATTTCCATCAGCCGTCTGGGAGACGGCAAATTCATCGAAGTAAATGAAAGGTTTTTAGATGATAAAGGCTACACGAGAGAAGAAATCATCGGCCAAAGCTCCAAGGATTTTCAAATCTGGGCTAACCAGGAAGAGGCCTGCAAGATAATGGAAACGATTCATTCTCACGGTCATATTCAGAACGAACAGGTGCAGTACCGCACCAAGTCCGGTCACATCCGCACCGGCCTGGTATCCGTGGCGGAAATCAATATCAGCAATGAGCCGTGCATGCTGGTCATGAACAGTGACATCACCCAGCAAAAGCTGGCGCAGGAGCAGCTGCGACTGCTCAGTTCCGTCACCCAGCAGGTATCGGACTCCACTATAATCACGGACCCTAACTTCAATATCACCTACATGAACCAGGCCGCGCAGGGTCTCTACGGCTATACGCTCGAAGAAGCCCGCGGCAAGTCCCTTAACATTTTTAACGCTAAACCCGTATCCCACAGCGGCATGATGAAAATCATGCATAAAATTGCCAAAGACAAAGTCTGGTCCGGTATCGTCACCAAGAAAGGCAAGACCGGCAGACTTATCGCCTGCGACTGCCATTTCTCCCCCCTGTACGATGAAAAAGGCCAGCTGTGCTCTTATATCGATGTCCAGCGTGACGTCACGCAGCAGAAAGAGGTAGAGGCTAAACTCCAGGAGCACAAGAAACTCATCGACAGCATCCTGACTACCATGACGGAAGGCGTGCTGGTTATCGATAGCAAAGACAATATCGTCCTGGCCAACAAGGCTTTCAGCGATATCTTCCACATCAGTAAAAGGGCTTTGCAGAATAAAAAACTGGGGGATATACTCCCCGCCGAACGGTTCTTCGACCTGCACAAGGCGGTAAAATCCCGTGACGCGGAAAAGAATACCCTGGAGTTCAGGTTCCAGTCACGGGGCTTTGAAAAAATAATCATCTGCATCATCACTAAAATGGACAGCGACCGCCGGCTGCTGACCTTCATCGATATCTCCAAAGAAAGAGATGAAGAAGAAAAGCTTTACCTCACCGACCGCCTGGTGTCCCTGGGGGAAATGACGGCCGGGCTCGCCCACGAGCTGAACAACCCTCTCACCGGCATCCTGGCTTTATCCCAGATGCTTATAGGCAGCGGACTGCCGGAAGAGCAAAAAGAAGACCTGGAATGCATTAACAGTGAAGCCAAGCGGGCGGCGGTCATCGTGAAAAACGTCCTGCTTTTCGCCCGCAACAAAACGGATGTCACCGGCTGCTCTTCCATTAATGACGTGGTAATGGACGTGCTGCGCCTGCGCGAATATGAAGAAAAAGCCAGCAACATCAAGCTGGTAACCAAACTTAAAGAAGGCCTGCCGGTAATCCCCATCGACCGGGGCCAGCTGCAGCAAATCTTCCTGAACCTGATCTCCAACGCTGAGGCGGCCATTAAAGAGGCCAACCGGCCCGGAGTCATCACCATATCCACCCGGCATATCAACAGCCACGTAAATATTATCTTCAAAGATAACGGCTGCGGCATGAAAAAGCATGTCCTGCCCCGGATATTCGACCCGTTCTTCACCACCAAGGAAATAGGTAAAGGCACGGGACTCGGCCTGAGTATCTGTTACAGCATAATCGTCAAGCACGGCGGCAAGATTAGCGTAAAAAGCCAGGTGAACGAAGGCACCACTTTTACCATCAGGATGCCGGTGGTTACATCTGACAGATAGAAAGGTAGATAATCATGGTTATAGCGCCCACGAGAGAGAATATACTCATCGTCGATGATGAAAAAACGGTACGGCGAAGCCTCAACAAATGCCTGACCATGAACGGCTTTTCCTGTGAGGAAGCCTGCAACGCCGATGAAGCGATGGAGACGCTGCTAAAAAGGCCGGCGGACCTGGTTATCCTGGATATCACCATGCCCGGCACTTCCGGCAGCGACCTGCTGCCCAGGATTAAAAAGTCGTACCCGGATACCGCCGTGGTCATGGCTACGGCCGTCGTCGAGCCGGATGTCATCGTGAACTGCATGAAAAACGGCGCCCACGATTATATTACCAAGCCCTTCGACGTCACCCAGCTGGTCAATAATATCCAGATGGTGCTGGACAAGAGAAACCTGGAGATGAATCTCAAGGAAAAGAGCCAGGTGCTCGAAGGCAAGGTGGAAGCGCAGGCCCAGAAGCTCCAGAAGCTCTTTATCGACGCTGTGGAGTCGCTGGTGGTGGCCCTGGAAGCCAAAGACCAGTACACCGCCGGCCATTCGCGGCGGGTCACCAAGATAGCTATAGACATCGGCTACGCGCTGAACATGAAGGGAGAAAACCTGGAAAACCTGCGCTGGGCGGCCCTGCTGCACGACATAGGCAAAATCGGCATCGACCCCACCATCCAGAACAAGCAGGGCAGCTTGACGCCCACCGAGTACCACTATATTCTAACGCATTGCAGCATCGGCTCCGGCATCGTCCAGCCGCTGGTCAACGAGAGCATCGTGAAGGCCATCAAGCACCACCATGACAGCTACGACGGCTCCGGCCTTAACCAGACCGCCGCCGGGGAGCAGATACCGCTGAACTCCAGGATACTGGCCGTGGCCGATTCCTTCGACGCCATGACCTCGGACCGCCCTTACCGCACCGCCATGTCCGCCGGCAAGGCCATCAGGGAAATACAGAAGTGCTCCGGCACCCAGTTCGACCCGCGAGTGGTCAAAGCTTTCATGAAAACGCCCATCGTCAGCTCCTTAAAAAATTAATACGCAGCCGGCGCAGCCGGAATTACCTAAGTAACCTGACGAATTGACTATTTACTTGGGTCCGCCGCGGCGGAATAATTAATGTAGGGGAGCTGTGCCCGGATGCAGTCTCGCGTCTCTTTTTGCCGGCCTGTCCGCCGGCGTATTTTACCGCTGCGTCCGCAGGCACGGGCCGGGCTATGAAAAAGGAAAAAGGCAACTCCATATTAGAGGTCCTGGTCGCCCTGGCGCTGCTGGGCGCGTTGAGCGTGCTGTTCATGGGCGGGGTAATTAATTCCACCAAGGCCCGCGTCACCGCCGACAGCCACGCTTCCGCTAAAATCCTGGCGGAAGGCATTATCGATTCCGTAAAAAAAATGCCCTATGACGCCTACTATGACGTTACCATCCCGGAGGAGTTCGCCACCTATGCCGCCAATCTCACGGTGACCAACCTTTCCAACGGCAATATACAAAAACTCGCCGTGGCCGTCTGGCACCTGGATAAGGAAGTACTGACGCTGGAAGACTATAAGGTAAACCGATGATACGGCGCATATTAAAGCTGTTACATAAAAACCGGGCGGGTTTTACCCTCGTCGAGGTGCTGGTCTCTATTGCCATTACGGGCTTTATCGCCATGGGGGTTTCCGTTTCCATCGCCCAGGTAATAAACCAGACCCACTATAATAACAATTACACCACCGCCAGCCGCAATACCATGAACGCTTTGCAGTGGATGAGCCGTGATGCCCTGATGGCGCAGACAATCAGCGGCACCGCCGGTTTCCCGGTGACGGAGGTCCTGTCCATGAAATGGAAGAACTGGGACAACGCCGAATATACCGCCAACTATTCGCTGGCCAACGGGCAGCTCCGGCGCACCTATTCGGACGGGGTGGAGGTTACTACCACGCTGATTGCCGAACATATTAACCCGAACGCGGCCAAGACCAACTGTGTTTCCGATAACGGCACCGTCACCATTACCATCACCAGCAGCATCGGGGCCAACGATAAAATAATCGATGTCACCAAGGTCCGCGAGGTTTCCTCCCGGCCCGAACTGTAATAATCCGTAAAAAGCATGATGAAAAAGTATTTAAAACAGATTGCAGCGGCCCTGGCATCAGGAGAAAAAGGGCAGGCCCTTATCCTGGTACTGGTCTTTGTGCTCCTGGGCAGCCTGACGATCCTGCCCACCCTGGCGCACATGAGCACCACGCTGAAAACCGGCGTTACCTATGAAAACAAGACCAGCGAGCTTTATACGGCCGACGCCGGCATTGAAAACGGCCTGTGGCGCATCAAGTATGACATGCTGGGACCCACTTATGAAGTCTATGATTACTCCACGGTCTGGACGTTTGAAACGGACGCGGTCAATAACCGCACCGCGGAAGTCAGCATCCAGAATGTGTGGATTCCCTCCAACGTCACCTTAAGCTCGCTGGGACTGACGGCGGAGCAGACCAAGAACATGGTAAATTCAGAAAAGCTGGTGGTTACCGGCACCTCCGGCGCCATCCCCGGCAACCCCTACCATATCAAGGTGGAGTTTAAGCCGGACACCGGCGATAATTTGACGGTAAAGTCGGTGGGGGTATGGCTGCCGCAGGACTTTACCTATACCCCCAATTCCTGCGAGCTGGAGCAGGTCGACCTTTTTGAGCCCTGCCGCCCGGATGCCGTCTCCGTGTCCGAGGTGCCCGGCGGCGAGGCGGTGGTCTGGAGCTATAACCCACCCTACCCCGCCCTGACTTCTTTCCCCAACTACGTATCGGAAAACGGCACCGTGACTTCCACCATCGCTTTCAGCTATTCTCCCCCCGCCGCCGCGCCCAATAAACTGCCGCTGGCGGTGGCCTGGGTGACCACGGACGGCGTTTCCGGGGTCCCCGTGGCCTGGGACACGGACGCGCGTTTCTATGAAATCAACTCCGCCTCCGGCAAAACGCAAATACAGACCTACTCCTCCAAGTCCCAGCTCCGCAAGCTGGGAGACGCCATTTCCGGCGACTATGTGGCTATCGGCAACTCGCTGCTGGCGGATGACAACCATGATAATTTCCGGGAGACCTGGCATACGCCAAGCTCGTTCAACCTTAATTCCATCCCCGCTAATGCCGATGTGGCATACGCTTTCCTTTACTGGTCCGGCTGGCGTAATGACGCCGCCAAGCAAAACGTTTACAGTGATTCCTGCTCCGATTTCGACGACTGGGTCAGGAGCCACGAGGATGAAAGCCAGACCCGCTATCCCACGGGTGATATCTCCCCCCGCTCCGGCACCTGGGACAAGACCACCAATATGTACAGCTACGTGGACGAAGAGGTCACGGATGGCGACTCCACCTATCTGCTCCACGGCACTTCTTCCGGCTACGCGCTGTTCAGCTTCCCGGCTTTCAGCGTGCCGCAGGGCAGCGCCATCCAGGACCTGACGGTATACCTGGTGGCCAGGGATGACCCCAGCGGCACCAATAAGATGCAGCCCGCCATCCGGGCCGGCGGCACGAACTACCTTACCACTTCCGTCTCCACCGAGGTGCCCGGCAGTTACGGCACTATAAGCTACAGCTACACGGTCAACCCGAGAACCGGCAACCCCTGGACGGCGGATGAAATCAACGGCATCGGGTCAGACGCTTTGCAGGGTATCGGGGTACGTTCGGCGGACGCCAACCCGCAAATCAGGCTGACCCAGGTCTACGCCGTGGTCAATTACTGCCAGAGCCGGTGGAGCATTTCTTCGGATAAATTCCGGGAGCAGGGCGTCGCCTCGGCCGCCGCCGCGCAGCGGACGCTCACCCTGGAAAACAGCCTGGACCTGCATACCTATGCGCCCACCACCCTGGAATTGACCTGGTACCAGAACACCAGCGGCACCCTGGAGTCCGACGACGCGCTCTATTTCGCCCTCTCCAACGACGGCGGCACTACCTGGAGCAACAATATCGAAGCCATGCGCGACGACCATGCCACCTCCAGCGCCTACTGGTACGCCCTGCCGGACGAATACCTGACCAGCAATTTCAAGATACGTTATTACTCCAGCCTGGACGACCCGTCGGAATTTGTTTACGTGGATAATATCGCGGTAGTTTACATGGCAGCGGATACCGCCATCACTTTCAAAATAGGCAGCGACCAGGTCTACTTCGACGGCTCCGTGCCGGCTTCCGGCGCCAGCCCGCTTTACGCCGGGCGCTCTTACACCATGTTCGACACGATGAACGGCGTGCCCGAGGGATACTCTTACGCCTGCGTGAAAGACGTTTCCGCCCTGGTGAAAAAATACCCCGAGGTATTGGGGGAAGAGCACCACACCGGCAACGCTTTATACACCGTGGACGGCGTGGCCGCGGACCGCTACAAGTCCGGCACCACCCTCTCCAACTTCGCTTATTCCGGCTGGTCCCTCATCGTTATTTACACCTGCCCGGAAACCGCCGGCCACTATATCTACATCCGTGATGATAACTTCGCCTTCCATCCGGGCACCGGCGGGGACCTGGACTTCGATGAAGACCCAACCTACCCGGGCGGGATGATTACCAACTTCATCGTCCCCAACCCCATCAAGGATAAATTCGGGGTGGTCACGGAAACGGTGGCCGCCAAGCTGACCTGCTTCGTGGTCGAAGGGGACAACTTCGGCACCTCATCCATGGTCGTCACCGGGGAGCAGTCCGGGGAAAGCATTACGCTGTGGAACCCCAGCAGCCCCTCGCCGGACGTCATCAACGGCAAGTCATACCCGGGCACGTTCAACGAGGGGGTGGACATCGACACCTTCGAGATTAAATGGGACGACGGCATCCTGATGCCGAAGGACAAGAAACTTTACGTGGACATGTATTCCAACGCGGATGCCTGGAACCTGGTGTACTTTATCCTGTCCGTCCGCAGCGAGACGGTCACCGGCGGCACGGAAAACTACGTGATTACCGGCATCCAGATAGAATAGGCGCCGCGGCCGCTATACCGCTTCCGTGCGGAACCGCAGCACGGCTACCGCCCCGAAGATAACGGCGAACACCGCCAGCGCTATCATGGAAGGCGCCGCGTCCCCGAACCCCGCCCCGAACAGCATCAGCTTGTTGAATCCCTCCGTAGCCCAGGCGTGCGGCACAATCTTGGACATGTTTTGCAGCCACTCCGGGTAGAGGAAAGACGGCCACCAGCACCCGCCCAGGGGCGCCAGCAGCAGGGAAGTAAGCACCGCTAAAGAAGAGGCGCTGCGTATCGTTTTGGCCAGGGTGGCCAGCATCAGGGCAAACGCGGAGGACATCAGCACCATCAGGACGGAAAGCAGTATGACCGCCCCCGGCGCCAGCCCCAAGTCCACGTTGAATATCAAGATGCCCACCGTCCAGAAGATGATTATCTGGATGGTCCCCCGGATGACCGACCCCGTATAGATGCCGCCCAGGATGGCCTCTTTGGTCACGGTGGTTGAAAGCAGTCTCTCCAGGGTGTGGTTCTGGCGCTCCTGCACCACCGCCAGGGATGAAAGCCCGGCGGCCATAAAGACGAACATCACCAGGTACCCCGGCACCACGAAGTTGGAGGAGTTGATGACCTTGACCTCGCCCACGTTTTCCGTGGCATAGGCCAGGTAAGTATTCGCCCCGCCGCCGCCCACTTCCCTGGCTAAAAGCTCCTGTGACGCCCGGGCGATGCTGGCGGGGTCGTTGGGGATAATGCCGTTCCTGACCATTAAATCTATACTGGCGTGGATGGCCACCTTGCTGGTGCCTATCTGCGAGGCTATCGCCGCCGCCATGCCGTTCAGCGCCGCCTGCGTGTTGGTGGCGCCGGCCTCCGCGTACACTTCCAGCTTGGTGCCGGCGTCCGTGACTATCCCCTGGGTAAAGTCCGCCGGGAAGCCGATAAACCCGCCGATGCTGCCGTTATCCACGGCGGCGCGGACGGCGTTATAGTCCCTGTCCCAGATTATCACCGGGTCGCCCGGCTTTAGCTGGGACACGTCTTTGGTCTCGATGCCGCTCAATATCTGCTGGCTTAAGCCCCCCGGGGCTTCCTGGGTGGCCAGGTGCAGCGCCAGCCTTTCGTCTTCGCCCCCCATTCCCTTGAAAATGAAGGTGAAAAGGACGATGAACATGATGGGAAAAACGATGCTGAAAAACAGCGACGTGCGGTCGGTAACGAATATCTTCAGGTCTTTCAGGGCGTAAAACCAGATATGTTTCAGGTTTTTCATCGCGGTTACTTGCTCCCCGGCACCGGCTTGAAAATGAGCCTGCTTATTATCAGTCCGGCCGCCGCCACGCCCAGCATCACCAAAAGCGGCTGCCAGGCTTCGCCCAGGGAGCCGTTCTGGCTGATAATCAGCTTGTAAGCGCGGTTGGCGTAAGTGTTCAGGGATATTTTACTGAAAGTGTCCAGCACCGATCCCTTGGCTATCTCGAAGAAGGTGCCGCCCATCATGGTCATGAACATGGTCACCACCACGCCGACCCAGTTGGCGGCCGATGGCGTGCGGGCAATGGAGGCTATGATCATGCCGATACCCGCCGCCGCCGCGGTGAAAAGCAATGTCACCACCAGCGCCGCCAGGAAGGATACCGGCGTGAACATCTGGAACACGGCGTAAGCCAGTATCAGCAAAATCAGCGTCTGGATAAAACCGCGCGCCACGGAGGACATGAACTTGCCGGCGAACAGCTCCCCGGTGTTGAGCCGGGTGGTGAGCAGCCTTTCCAGCGTGCCCCGCCGCCGCTCCTCCACGATGCCCTGCGCCGATATGGCGATGGAAAACAGCACGTACATGGTCACGATGCCCGGCAGGTACTGGCCGGCGAAGTCCGGACTGCCGCCGGTGGTGGTCTCGGATACGGTCACGGACGGTTGCTCGCGCTCCTGGGTCAGGTAGTCCTGCACCGCCAGCGTGATGCTCTCCCGGCTGATGCCCGTCCCCTCCAGGTTTGCCGCCACCTGGTGCCGCGCCTGGAACTCCTGGTTGATATCCTCCGCCGCGCCCCGGATAATGCTGGCGAGTATCTGCCCCTCCGTCCCCCCGTTGCCCCGCTGCTTGAACAGCAGCTCCGCCTGGCCGCCGGACTCCAGCGTCGCGGAAAAGTCGGCGGGAATGAACAGCGCCAGCAGCAGGTCGGAGCGGTTGAGCTTGGTGTTCGCCTCTTCCGCCGTCATCACGTCGATGCTGATGCCGTCCACGCTGTCGATGCGCTGGATGAGCTGCTGCGAGTAAGCGCCGGTGTCCTCGTTGACGATGGAGGCGGTGGCTTTGAACAGCGTATCCCCGCCGAAAGCCCCGTACATCAGGGCGAAGGTCAGTATGGGGAGCAAAAGCCCGAAGGCGAGATCGCCTTTGTCCTGGAGGTACAGCCGGACTTCATTCAGGGTGATGTGAAAAGCTCTCTTCATCTGTGTCTAGTCCCGCAGGCTGCGCCCGGTCAGTTTTAAGAAAACGTCTTCCAGGGTCACCTTGTCCGGCGACCCGATTTGCGACTTCAAATTATGCGAGGTGTCCAGGGCGATTATCTTGCCGCCGTCCATCACGGCGATGCGGTTGCAGAGGCGGTCGGCTTCTTCCATGTAGTGGGTGGTGTAGAGCACCGTCATGCCCTCTTTTTGCAGGGCGTGGATATTCTCGAAGATATTGTTGCGGGACTGCGGGTCGATGCCTACCGTGGGCTCGTCCAGGAACAGCAGCTCCGGGCTGCCCATCAGCGCTATGGCCAGGTTGATGCGCCGCTTCATCCCGCCGGAGAAATTGGACACCTTGCCTTTGGCCCGGTCTATCAGCCCCATCATTTCCAGGTTTTTGATGGCCTGCGCCTTGGCCTGCTGTCCTTCCATCCCCACCATCCGCCCGAAGAACACCATGTTTTCCAGGGCGGAGAGGTCCTCGTAAAGCGCCAGCTCCTGCGGGCAGACGCCGATAATGCTGCGCACGGCTTCCGCCTCGTGCCTGATGGAGTGCCCGCCGATGATGATATCCCCGCTGTCCGCCGGCAGCACGGTGGACATCATGCGGATGGTGGTGGTCTTGCCGGCGCCGTTAGGCCCCAGCAGCCCGAAGATTTCACCCTTGTGGATCGTAAACGATACCCCGTTTACCGCCTTAAAGTCTTTAAAGCTCTTGTGAACATCCTGCACCACCACGAATTCTTCAGCCATAAAACAGCCTCCGCTTCCCCCGTTTGTGGAAAGCATACCGCGCTAATTATATACATAGACGTACCAGGGGTACAAGATGATAATCCGCGTAAATTTGATAAACGTCAACGTAAAAAAGGGCTGTTAACAAAAATTTAACGTTATCTTGATATGTCACTCGGCGCCGCCGTAACCCGTATGACAATCGCAGGCCGGAATCCACTATACGTTTGAGGCATTTTAGCAGGTAGCGGCTGAAGTTATCCGTAATGGTTAAGGGGTAGCATAATTTACCATCACCGGTTCTGAATTGTCCCTTATAATCGATACTCCAGGCAGCGTTGGGCTT
>JBAZGT010000035.1 GCA_041652735.1 Dehalococcoidales bacterium
CACCAATCATTTGCACTTTCTCATCCATGGCACAGGTCTCTTTCCAAGGCATCGGCGCACCTCCACCAATACCTTATCTGTAACCCATGTGCCCGGTCTATTTTGTTACCATTGTACCCGGTCTGTATCTCCATCGTCCCTCTCTGCCAGCGGAGAGGGAGCCGGAGGAAAAGGTAAGGGGTATCCCGCCCTAACCACACTATCCTCAAACTTCACCAATCCATCGTCCCTCTCCCTGCCAGCGGAGAGGCTTGCCCGCCGGAGCTTTAGCGCAGGTGGGGATAAGAGGAAAAGGGGTAAGTCCCCTCTTCCACCTAATCTCTATCCCCTTATCTTCTCCATCCCCGCCTCCAGCCGCGCGTCGTTGATGTGGATTAACACCGCTTTCTCTATCGGCATACAGCTGAACCCGAAGTCCTCCGTGGCCCGTTTTTCGCTCACCAGCCACGGCAGGCCGAACTTGCCTTCACTGTCCATCATCGGCTCGTTGCCGAAAGTTATCTTCGCGTCCGGGATGTATTTTTTCACCACCGCCGCCAGGTCCCGCGGGCTCTTGGCCGGCCCGCCCACATTATAGACCGGGTGCGGGGATTTATCCGCTTTAATCAGCCGCTTGGTGATTTCTCCCAGGTCGTCCGCGGACACCAGCGAGCAAAGCCCGTTGCCGTCCCCTTTCATGGAGAAAGGCTTGCCTACCGCGCAGTTGGATGGCATATCGGACCAGTATTGCGCCGGGGACCTTCCCCCGTGCCCGTACCCTATGGTCGGGCGCAGGCCGGTGAAGCTCATGCCGTACTGCTGGGTATAGTCGTCCGCCATTATCTCGGCGTATTTTTTGCACACGGCGTAGGAGTGCGTCGGGTTGTTCTGGTCGTCCTCGGTGACCTCACGCATCCCGTACATCGCCTGGGGGCCGTACACCGTCTCGGAGCTGGCATAAACCACGCGCTTGGCTCCCATCAGCCTGGCCGCCTCGAAGGCGTTGCTCATGCCCATCACGTTTACCTTGGTCACCAGCCGCGGGGCCACCGGCACGTTTTGCGCCACCATGATGAAGGCCCAGTTTATCACGCGGTCGATGTTGTATTTCTGCATGACGCTCAGGATATCTTCAATCTCCGTCACGTTGCCGGAAACAAAGTGGAATTTGCCGGCGTATCGTTCTATCGACTTTATAAACCAGTCTTTGGGGGGTGCCATGTCCATGGAGACCACGGTCTTTATCTCCGCGTCCTCCAGTAGTGCCTTTACCGTCTTCCTCCCGAAGAGCCCGCTGCCGCCCATCACCAGTACGTTCATGTTTATCCTCCTTATAACTATCGTCCAAAGCCAATATATCGCTAACCTGCGCGTGTGTCAAACCCGTTTATTTGTTTAAACCTTTCTTAATCTGGGTATGAAAGCCAGGAAACAGGCGCTCAGGAGGATAAGCGCTGCCGCGAACCCCCCTATGGCCCACTGCACGCCTACGCCCTCGGACAAAATCCCCACGAAGAACGTCCCCAGCCCGCTCAGTCCCTGGTTCATCATCAGGATGCTCATTACCCTGCCAAGGTAATCGGCGTTTGTCAGCGCCTGTAGCGCCACCACCAGCGCCGTTGAATGCACCGCCTGCCCCACCCCCACCACGAACATCGCCGCCAGTGATAGCGGCCAGGAGTGCGATGCGGCCAGCACTACCAGCCCCATCCCCGCCACCATGCCCCCGCCGAGTACCAGGTAGCCGCGCCTGCGGTTGGGCATCGAGGCCAGCACCAGCGATGCCGCCAGCGCCCCCACCCCGGATACCGCCTGGAGTATGCCCAGCCCGGTGGCGTCTATTTTGAGGATGGTATCCGTGAATATCGGCAGCATCATCTGGTAGGGCATGAAAAGTACGATGTAGAAAATGGCGTACACCAGGATGAAGAAGATGGTGCGCTGGCTCCAGATATAGGCCAGCCCCTGCCCGGCCTCGCCCAGCGTGCTGCGCGTATGTACTGACGGTTTGTGCGTGGACGGGATAAAAGCGGTGAGAATGACCGCCTCCAGGTACAGCCCCGCCATGATGTAAAATACCCCCGCGAACCCGATACTGTCGATGAGGAAGCCGGAAAGCGCCAGGGCTATCAGCCGGAAGATGTTGGTGCCCATCGTATTCAGCGCCAGGGCGTTCATTACCGTTTCCTTGCCCACCAGCTCCGGGATGATGGCCTGGCGCGCCGGGACTGATACTGCCGAGAAGATGCTCTGTATCACGGAGGTTACCATCAGCACCCACCAGGAGCCGGGGTGCGCCTCGCTCATGTAGCCGGTCGTTATGGATATCCCCACCGCCAGCGCCATGGCTCCCGCCGCCACCTGCCCTATCTGAATCAGCCGCCTTTTCGGGAACCGGTCGGCCATCGTCCCCCCCACCAGGAAGAGCAACATCTGCGGTATCGCCGTGGCCAGCGCCAGGACGCCCAGGATGGTGGCGGAATCCGTCAGCCGGTAGACCAGCAGCGACTGCGTCACCATGAGCATGCTCATCGCCGCCCACTGCCCCATCATCCCGAAGAAGTAGAAGCGGAAAGGCGTGCTTTTAAATGAGTCCAGTGTTTTGATATTACGCAGGAAAATGGCCGTCTCTCTCTTTTTTTGTTTTTTGCTGATGGGATAACTATATTATCCCGCATCAGCCGGTAAAAAATCCATTAGCCCTTTTCTTTTGACATTCTCCGCCTTCAAACATTAAACTTGAATGGGAGTTTTTTTAATATTTAGCCTATCATTTTTTATCTTTTTCTGAAAGGAGTCTATGTCAGGTATCTTATCCTACGGGGCTTATGTACCCCTCCGCCGCCTGGGCGCCGGTGCCCGGAGTGAAAAAGCGGTGGCTAACTGGGACGAAGACAGCCTCACGCTGGCCGTGGCGGCGGCGACTGACTGTCTTGCTGGTATTGGACGGGATAAAGTGGACGGGCTGTATTTTGCCACCACCACCCCCCCCTACGCCGAAAAGCTGGCGGCTACTACCGCCGCCTGGGCGATTGATTTACGGCGTGATATTTTAACGGCGGACGTGACCGACTCTCTAAGGGCGGGGACCGCCGCTCTCAAAATGGCCCTCGATACGGTAAAAGCGGGGTCGGGTAGAAGCATACTGGTGACCGCCTCTGACCTGCGTATGGGCAGCGGCAACCTGGATGGCGGTTTCGGGGACGGCGCCGCCGCTTTCCTGGTGGGTGATAAAGACGTCATCGCGGAGATAGAGGGCTCTTACTCCCTCTCCAACGAGTTGCTGGATGTGTGGCGGGCCGGCGGCGCTAAAACGGTGCGCTCCTGGGAAGACCGCTTCGTGTTTGAGGAGGGCTACCTGAAAGTCCTGCCCCAGGCGGTAAAAAACTTTTTTGAGAAATATAAACTCTCGGTTAAAGACATCGATAAACTGGTTTTATACGGGCCGGACCTGCGCCGCCACCGCCAGATGGTGGGTGAGCTGGGCTTCAAACCGGAGCAGGTGCAGGACGCCTTCTTTGATAAGTTGGGCAACACCGGCACCGCTTTCGTTCCGATGCTGCTGGTGGCCGCCCTGGAAGACGCCAAGCCCGGTGATAGAATCCTGGTGGCGGCCTACGGCGACGGCGCTGATATCCTGCTCCTGAAAGTGACGGATAAAATCAAAAATGTATCCGGCAAGTGGGGCATGAAGCGCAGCCTGGCTTCCCGGATGATGCTGCCCGGCCTGGCGGATTATCAGGCCTACCGCGCCTTCGCCTCTTCTGACCCGGAGCAGTTCGGCGGGGCCTCGGCCTCCGTTATCGCCCGGGAGCGGGATGAAATCTATGCCCTGCACGGCGTTAAGTGCTTGACCTGCGGCACCGTCCAGTACCCGCCGCAGCGTATCTGCACCAGGTGCCACACTAAGGATAACTTTGAGCCTTACTCCTTCGCGGATAAAAAGGGTAAGGTCTTTACCTTTACTTTAAAGTACGGCGGCGATATTCCCGGGTTCGCCCGCCCCATGGTGGACACTATGGTTGATTTTGAGGGTGGCGGCCGGGCGCTCTTCGGCATGACGGACATGGTTGCGGACAAGGTGACGGTCGGCATGGACGTTGAGATGAGCTTCCGGACGCTCGGTGCGGGCGGTGGCATCCGCAATTACTTCTGGCGCTGTATGCCGCCCCGCTCAAGCTGGCCCGGGAAGGAGACGAAATAAGATGGAAAGCATTAAAGATAAAGTAGCTATCATCGGCATGGGCTGCACCAAGTTCGGTGAAAACTGGGAGAAAAGCGCTGAGGACATGATGGTGGACGCCGCGTCCGAGGCCTGCCAGGACGCCGGCATGGACATGAAAGAAATTCAGGCCGTCTGGTTCGGCACCACCCGCCTCAATACCGCCGAGCCCTGCGCCACCGCGCTCAAGCTGGACTACGTTCCGGTGACCCGCGTGGAAAACCTCTGCGCCACCGCCACGGAAGCCCTGCGCAACGCCTGCTTCGGCATCGCCTCCGGCGTCTATGATGTCGTCCTCGCTATCGGGGTGGAAAAGCTTAAGGACCAGGGCATGGGCGGTCTGGGCACGGTCAGCGGCGCCGGCGGCAACGGCACTTTGGAGTGGGGCATGGCTGCCGCCATGTTCTTCGCCCGCATGGCTACCCGCTACATGGCGCATTACGGCCTCACTTACGAGGAACTTAAACAGACCCTGGCCAAAATATCGGTGAAAAACCATCACAACGGCACGCTCAACCCGCGGGCGCATTTCCAGCGGGAAATCACCGAGGAAATGGCCATCAACGCGCCGATGGTCTCCTGGCCCCTCGGGCTTTATGACGCCTGCGGCGTCAGTGACGGCTCCGCCTGCGCTATTCTCTGCCGGGCTGACCTGGCCAAGAAGTTCCGGGACGACTATGTTCTGGTCAAGGGGCTGGGTCTGGCGGTAGGGGCGCGGCAGGGCTATTTGCAGCCGGAGTACGATATGGTGCATATGGAGGAAACGGTGCGCGCCAGCAAACAGGCTTATGATATGGCGGGCATCAAGGACCCCTTCAATGAAATAGACCTGGCGGAAGTCCACGATTGCTTCAGCATCACGGAAATGGTCATTATGGAAGACCTGGGCTTTTGCCCCCGCGGCAAGGCCCCGGAATACGTTAGGAATGGCACCTTTGCCCTCGATGGCAAACTGGCCGTTAACCCGGACGGCGGCCTCAAGAGCTTCGGGCACCCCATCGGCGCCAGCGGCCTGCGCATGGTCTATGAAATCTATAAACAGATGCAGGGCAAAGCCGGCCCGCGCCAGCGCAAGAATCCCACTCTGGGCCTGACCCATAACTTCGGCATGAACCCGGGCAGCGGCATCGGCAGCGTTACCATTCTCGGCCAGCGTGACTAAAATTGTCATTCTGACCCCGATGCAATCGGGGGAAGAATCTCGGGGTGGGGGGTGGCTTGTTACTTGAAACTTAACACAATCATCCCCCCTCTCCAAGAGGGAGAGGGGGCAGGCCCCTTGCCTGCCCGCCGGAGCTTCAGCGCAGGTGAGGACACAGAGGAAGAAGGGTCGGCTTCCCCTTCACTCTTTGCAAAAGAGAGATAAAATAAGGGCTTATGCTAATAATTGTGCGTCGTATATGACATCGTCTCCCTTTGAAAAAGTCGAAGATTCCGATGAAATCGGAAGGAATAAGAGAGGGATTTTCTAACCCCACTTGAAACTTGTTACTTACTCGTTAGGAGGCCTTAATGATCAATAAAGTAGTCCCAGGCTTTGATGCAGCCGTCGCGGATATCTTTGACGGCGCCGTTATCTTTATGGGCGGCTTCGGGCCGGCCAACGGTACCCCCAGCAATCTGTTGCGCGCGCTGGTAAAACAGGGCGCTAAAAACCTCACCCTGGCCGCCAATACCCCCGGCTACGGCCGCGCCCCGGAGGGCAGCCAGGCTTTCCGTAAGACCCCCCCCAACTATGATGACGGCGGTATGCTTATCCAGAGCGGCCAGGTAAAAAAGGTTATCTGCGCTTTTCCGGGCGTCAGCCGCCCCGGTATGCTCTCCCCCCTCCATGAAAAGTGGGAAGCCGGGGAGCTGGAGGTGGAAATGGTGCCCCAGGGCACCCTGGCGGAACGCATTCGCGCCGCCAAGGCGGGTGTCGGGGCGTTTTTTATCCCCACCGGCGCCGGCACCGTTATGGAAGAGGGTAAGGAAAAGCGGGTCATTGACGGCCGCGAGCATATTCTGGAATACCCCCTGAAAGCGGACTTCGCCCTGGTGCGGGCCTACCGCGCCGACCGCTATGGCAACTGTGTCTATCAGGGTACTTCCCGCAACTTTAACTCCGTCATGGCCGGCGCCGCTAAAGTCACCATCGTTGAGGTGGATGAGCTGGTGGAGCTGGGCGCCATCGACCCCGAGATTATCGTTACGCCCGGCATCTACGTGAACCGGATAGTGGTGAGAAAATAGCGCCTCTCCCTTTGGTAAAGTCGAAGATTCCGATGAAATCGGAAGGAGACGGGAGAGGGTTTTTTAACAATAAATCGTCCCTCTCTGTCGACGGAGAGGGATAAGAGGAAAAGGTTGGGGTTACTGTAGACTGTTAGCTACTCTAAGGAGACTGTTATGAAAGAAAGACTTGACGACCAGACGATGGCCCTGCGCGTGGCCAAAGAGTTTCAGGATGGCATGATTATCAACCTGGGCTTCGGTATTCCCACGCTGGCGGCCAATTTTATACCGGAAGGCATCGAGGTTATGTTTCACGCGGAGAACGGCTGCCTTGGCTATGGCCCCATGCCCACCCGGGTGGAGGACGAGGACTTCCACCTGGTGAACGCCACCGGCCAGTTCGCCACCCGCAAGCCCGGTATGTGCTTTTTCGACCATGCGGAGAGCTTTACCATGATTAGAGGTCGCCATATCGACCTTTGTGTCCTGGGCGCCATGCAGGTTTCGGAGAAGGGCGATATCGCCAACTGGACGATTCAGCTGGGCCGCCTGGGCAATATCGGCGGTGCGATGGATCTGGCCTTCGGCTCCCACCACCTTATCGCCGTGATGACCCATACCACTAAAAACAACGAGCCCAAGCTCTTAAAGGAATGTACCTATCCCCTGACCGCCCCCCATTGCGTCGACCTTATTGTCACGGATATCTCCGTTATCGAGGTCACGCCGGACGGCCTGCTCTTGAAAGAGACCGCCCCCGGCTGGACCGCCGCCGACGTGCAGGCGCTCACCGGGCCCAAACTAATAATTTCTAAAAATTTGAAACAGATGGAGCTTTAACAATAGCATAGCCGCCATCTCCCCTCCCTCTCCCTGCCAGCGGGGAGAGGGATAAGAGGGAGATGGGTTCGTCTTAACCATCCCGGTGCAAACCGGGATCCAGGTACTCCGGCTTGATAAAATCAAGGGAAAGGAAAATATCCTCTTGCCTCATCCCGCTCACCCTGAGTGAGCGACTTTGTCGCCATCCCGCACCGATTCGTACCTCATCCGGTGTCCCGCATGACCATAGGGAATCGGGACTTGTCGAAGGGTCCACCGCCGGCTTTAGTCCGGGTTTCCCCGGGGACCGGAATCAGGGGTGGAGGGGAGTGGCTTGCTACTTGATAAATCATCCTCCCTCTCCCTGCCAGCGGGGAGAGGCTTGTCCGCCGGAGCTTTAGCGCAGGTGGGGATAAGAGGGAGAGGGGTTAGGTCCCTTGCCTGCCCGCCGGAGCTTCAGCGCCGGCGGGGGGATACAGAGGGAGAAGGCTCGGCTTTCCCTTCACTCTTGGCAAAAGAGAGATAATAATAAGGGCTTATGCAAATAATTGTGCGTCGTATATGACATCGTCTCCCTTTGAAAAAGTCGAAGATTCCGATGAAATCGGAAGGGATAAGAGAGGGATTTTCTAATCCCACTTGAAACTTGTTACTTAACTGAAGGAGGTCACTATGGGTCAACTGGACGGTAAAGTAGCCATCGTCACCGGCTCGAGCCGCAGCATGGGTAAAGCCATCGCTATCGCTTTCGCTAAAGAGGGGGCCGGCCTGGTGCTCGCGGCCCGCGGCGCCGAGGGGCTCAATGCCACCGCGGCGGCTATCAAAGCCCTGGGCAGGGAGGTGGAGGCCGTGCCCACCGACGTGCAAATCGAAGCGGAGATTGATAACCTCTTCAAAAAGACCATGGAGCGCTTTGGCCGGCTGGACATTCTGGTCAATAACTCCGGCGTCTTTTACGGCGGCCCTATCGACAAAATCGCCACCAAAGATTGGGATGCCGTTATCGCCACCAATTTGCGCGCCCCCTTCCTCTGCACCCGGGCGGCCTTTGGCATTATGAAAGCGCAGGGCGGGGGCCGCATTATCAATATCGGCAGCATCTCCGCCTCGCGTGTCCGCCAGGGCAACGCGCCCTATTCCAGCGCCAAGTTCGGGCTGGTGGGGCTTACCCACACCACCGCCCTGGAAGGCCGGGAGTTCAACATCACTTGCGGCATCCTCCACCCCGGCAACGTCGCCCGTGATAATGACCCCCCCGGCAGTGACGGCTGGGCTAAAGAGCCCAAGATGTCTCAGGAAGAAATTGCCGCCGCGGCGCTCTTTATGGCCTGCCAGCCGCCCCACGTCAACGTCCTGGAAATCATCCAGATGCCCAAAGACCAGCTATATCTTGGCCGGGGATAGTTCCCCCCAACTACTAATTACAAATTACGAACTACTTATTACCCCTCCCTCTCCCTGTAAACGGGGAGAGGGATAAGAGGGAGAGGGGTTCGTCTTAACCATCCCGGTGCAAACCGGGATCCAGGTACTCCGGCTTGATAAAATCAGGGGAAAGGAAAATATCCTCTTGCCTTATCCCGCTCACCCTGAGTGAGCGACTTTGTCGCCATCCCGCACCGATTCGTACCTCATCCGGTGTCCCGCATGACCATAGGGAATCGGGGCTTGTCGAAGGGTCCACCGCAGCTTTAGTCCGGGTTTCCCCGGGGACTGGAATCAGGGGTGGCAGGGAGTGGCTTGTTACTTGCCACTTAGCGGTTGATAAATATCCTCCCTCTCCCTGTAAACGGGGAGAGGCTTGTCCGCCGGAGCTTTAGCGCAGGTGGGGATAAGAGGGAGAGGGGTCAGGTCCCTTGCCTGCCCGCCGTAGCTCCAGCGCCGGTGGGGGGGACACAGGGGGAGAGGTAAGCACTCCTAACTCCCAACTACAAATTACTAATTACTTCCTCGCACTCCGCGTCACCATCCCCTTCCTTTTTCCCCTTTAACCCTCTATACTGTTAACTATCAACTGTAAACTGTTTACTCACTTAACATAAATAAAAAACAAATCCCAGGATTTCGTAGCTGATTTAACATAAAACAAATAACAAATGGTTACGTATAAATCGTACGTAAGGGAAAGAAAAAAAATTAAAAAAACAAATGCGGCGCCGTCCCGGCTAAAAGGCTGCTGCCGGTCTAGCTCTCCAGGTACTTCCGGTATCCCGCCAGGTAGCGCAGTACCCTGGCCGCGCGGCGGGGATGGGTGTATTCCGGTATCGTCACTTTAGGCGGTGCGGACGGGTTATTCGGCTCCGCCGCGAAGTAGACCATCATCCGCCGGATATATACCAGCGCCTTGTCGTGGTTTTTCATCTGCTGGTAAAGGACCGCCTGGCTTTTCTCGTTCTCCAGCTGGATGGCGCGTATCTGCTCCTGGCTGAAGGTTATCCCCGGTCCGGGCGGGAAGACCATCGGCGGCAGTAGGGAGATGATGCTGTCCACGTTCTTGTCTTCCAGCAGGGCCTGCAAACAGGCGTCGCCTATGTTGTCCTTGCCCCCCGGCCGCACCCCCACCATGTCCACGGGGTTTCCGGGCGACCACCTCGGCGGCAGTATCGCGGCCAGTTTCTTCAGCGTGCGCGGCTCCAGGGTGGCTATTTCCAGCCCTTCCTTCTCGCAGTCCTCGGCGGTCACTACCCCGAACCCCCCGCCCATGGTGAGTATCGCTATCCGGTTGCCGCGCGGTAATGGCAGGTTGCTCAGGGCGATGGCCGTATCGCAGAGCGCTTCCTCGTCCTCCACCCGGATTACCCCCGCCTGCCGGAAAGCCGCCGTGTAGATGGCGTCCGCGCCGGCCAGCGTGCCCGTGTGTGACCTGGCTGCTTTGGCCGCGGCCGCGGTGGAGCCGGACTTCATGGCGATGATGGGTTTATTCCTGGTTATTTCCCGGGCGAGCTCGTAGAAACGCCGGGCTTCCCTTAGTCCTTCTATATATACCGCGATTATGCGTGTGTCTTCGTCCTTGGCCAGGTATTCCAGGTAGTCTTCCATCCGCAGGTCGGCTTCGTTGCCGGTGCTGACGAACTTGCTTAACCCGATGCCCCGGCTGGCCGCTATCTGCATGATGCTGGCGCCCAGGGTGCCGCTCTGGCTTAGCAGCGCCATCCCCCCCGCCGGTATCGTCCCCGCGAACCCTATGCTGGATACGTGCGTGTGCAGGTCGGCGTGGCCGTTGCAGTTGGGGCCGGTAAAGCGTATCCCCGCCTCCCGCGCTATCGCCTTCACCTCGGCTTCCAGCTTGGCGCCGTGCTCGTCCACCTCGGCAAACCCCGCCGATATGATGACCGCGGCTTTTACCTTCTTCTCCGCTAATTGGCGGAAAACGGAAGGCACCGCCGCCGCCGGCACCACCACTATAGCCAGTTCCACCGGGCCGGGTATGTCCAGCACGCTCTTGTAGGCTTTTACCCCCGCCACCTCCGCCTCGTTGGGATTGACGGGGTAGGCTTTACGGTCGGGTTTGGCTTTGACCGCGTCGAGCGCGGCCTTCATGGCGTCGTAGCCCCAGGAGCCTGCCGCCCCTTTGGCGCCGATTACCGCGATGGAGTCCGCCGCGAAAAGTGAGTGCCAGAAATCGTTGTTTTTTGGTGTTAATGAGTTTAAGGAATTCATCGGTACTCTTCTATTATAAAGTATCTTCGCCCGAATATGAAATCCCGCCGTATTTACCCTCGGTGGCTGGTGTCGGCGCTCCTTTGACCCGTCCCCGTTTTTGTTCTATTATTGATTGATGTTATCGGGAGTTTGCCGGTGTTGATATTGATTTTGTGCGGTCTGGTGGCCCTCGGCTGTCTGGTCGGCGGGTTCCGCACCCTGCGTAAGAAGCGCCTCGTCGATGACCTCCCCACCTCGAAGACCCGGGGTGTGTTCATCGGCATATCCGAGCTTAAGGGCACGGCGGAGAGCGATGCCCCCTTGACCAGCTTTCTGGCCGGCGTGCGCTGTGTGTACTATTCCTGGCAGGTGGAAGAGCAGTGGTCCCGGGTTGTTACCACCACCAGCACCGACGCCAAGGGGAACACCCACGTCAGCACTCATACGGAGACCGGCTGGACTAAAGTGGCCCACGGCGGTGAGTCCATGTCTTTCTACCTCCAAGACGATACCGGTATCCTGCGCATCGTGCCGGAAGGCGCCAGGATAAACGGCGTTACCACTCTAAGCAAGACCTGCTCCCCCGGTGATGTCCTGTATTACGGGAAAGGCCCCGCCGAACAGATTGCCAACTCCACCCATAAACGGCGCTTTAGTGAGACCGCCCTGCCCCTGCATACCATGCTCTACGTCATGGGACAGGCGCGGGAACGCTCGGACATCGCCGCCGCGGAAATCGCCGCTGACAAGAACGCCGCCATGTTCCTCATTTCCACCCGCACGGAGAAGCAAATCAGCGCCGGTTATCTCTGGGGCATCTGGCTCTGGTTTTTCTTCGGGCTGTGCCTGGCCGTGGGCGGCGCGGTGGGCTCGGAGCTGCTGAAAAGCTCCGGCGCCGGATTGAACGGGCAGCCGGTTATCTGGGCGGTCGTAGGCTTTGCGGTAGCGCTGCTGCTCGGCTGGGTCTGGACGGTCTATAACAGCCTTATCAGCCTCCGCAATATGGTGCGGCGGGGCTGGTCCCAGGTGGATATCCAGCTCAAGCGCCGGTTCGACCTTATTCCCAATCTGGAGAGTATCGTCAAGGGCTATCGCGACTATGAAAGCGGTACGCAGGCGCTGCTGGCGGAGCTGCGCGCCCAGGCGGAGGCTACCCCGCCCGGTGTAGTTGGGGCCGACTTTAAGGGGATTTCGCCGCTGCTGCGGGTGGTTATTGAAAAATACCCCGACCTTAAAGCCAGCGAGTCTTTCCTGAAGCTCCAGCAGGCGCTGGCGGACACGGAGCAGCGCATCGCCCTGGCGCGGGACTATTTCAATAATGTGGCTACTTTCTACAATACCCGGCTTGAGATAGTCCCGGATAGGTTCGTGGCCGCCGTGGCCCGGCTGCGACCGCGCGCTTTGATGAGCGCCGCTGACTTTGAGCGCGCGCCGGTAATCGTTCATCTGGCGGACTGAGTTTAATAAGCCGGGAAAAAACGCCGCCCCTTTTCCCCCCTGAAAACCCCTGTCCGTTACATCTTTTATAAATATGTTATGATTCCCCTGTTGATTTTATAACTATTAGATGTGAAAAATTCCATACTGACTTATACAGTGCCTGTGTAGTATTTCATATAGGAGGCGAATATGAAAGGCGATGCTAAAGTCATAGAGACCCTTAACTCCCTGCTGGCGGATGAGCTGACGGCCATCAACCAGTACATGGTGCATGCGGAAATGTGTGAAAGCTGGGGTTACGAGAAACTCGGCGGCGTAATCCAGAAAAGGGCCGTCGATGAGATGAAACACGCGGAAAAGCTCATCGGGCGTATCCTGTTTCTGGAAGGTATTCCCATCGTCAGCGAGCTGAGAAAGATGCACATCGGCGCCGATGTCCCCAAGATGTTCGCCGGCGATCACGGCCTGGAGGCTGATGCCATCAAATCCTACAACGCCGCCATCGCTTTATGTGGCGATGTCCGGGACTTTGCCACCCGCGAGATTCTGGAAGGCATCCTCAACGACGAGGACCGGCATATCGACGGCATCGAGGAAATCCAGGACGAGGTTGGCCAGATGGGCATACAGGTGTTCCTGTCCACCCAGGTAAAATAAAAAACCTTTCAGCCTGATAGCCCGGCTAAAAGGTAAAATGGTTGAGCGGGGGGATTTTGCCCCCCGCCCCTCCCGTTAAAAATGTCCGTGTTTATTTCCGCTGCCGTCCGCCCTGCTTCGTTACCGGAGACATTTTGGCGAAGCAGGTGACGGTATTGCCGTTCTTCAAGAATGGATATACTTCAGTTAAAATCCCCGGGTGATTTACTTGAATTCCGGCGCGTTCTCGATGAATGTTTTCACTTCGTCTACCATGGCTTTGTAGTTGCCCCGCATGAACAGCGCGTACCACAGGCCGGCAAACATAAGTGTCAGCAGCATCGATGGTATGATATCCACAAAGTTGAAGCTTGTCTTTCCGTCCTCCTGCTTCAGCTTGACTGCCACCCCTACAAAGCTGTTCTTTTTAATTACGAAATCTCTGATACCGCCGGCACGGTTCCACTTGTAGACGTCATATTTACCGGAGAACCCTTTCTGGAATATACCCATCGCTGCCTGGGCGGTCAACTCCGGCTTGTGTTTTATCGTTGCTATTGTCACAAAAGCCTCCTTCACTAAATTACGCGGCCGGCCTTCCCGCGCTTAACTTTGTCCATTATATTGATTATTGCCCTGGAAAGCAAAAACAGCCGGCGTTTGGATTCCGGCCATCTTGTCTGGGCAAATAAATAGCTGACGTTGTTTCTAAACGAAGCTATACCTGAAGGTGGAGTATCCTCAGCTAAAAAGGTGTTTGCTACTTGTTACTTAGGGTGGTAGGGGCCTGGTGGAGATAGGGGGACTCGAATCCCCGACCTTCCCGATAGAATCGGGACGCTATCGCTCTTGCATTCTGATTGTTGGCATTAGTGCTGTCGCCGCTTTTAAGTAAAATAGATTAATGTGACCTGGACTGAATAATCCGGATAATAGTGACCGTGCTGCGCTTTCTGCTTGATTGTTGCCTCGGCCATCATTCCGGGTTGTGGCGGCTGCCTTGGGCGATTATCTTTACACGCCTGCCATTGCCATCACTGTATCGAGGATAACCGTTGGTCCGGCTTCTTTATTGAGAAAGAGAAGCGACTTGGCGAAGTAGCTGTATGCTCCCCCCATATAGGTATTGACAATATCATTTTTGTTATCCGAGGCGGTCAGTATCACTACCGGGATGTCTTTCAGTCTTTCATCCCTTTTAATGTCTTCCAGTATCTCCAGCCCGTTTACCCTGGGGAGCTTGAGGTCCAGGAGGATTATATCCGGCCGGGGATTGGTCTCTCTATCGGTATAAGCGCCGCGGTGATGCAGGAAATCGAGGGCCAGTTTCCCGTCTGTAATCCAGGACAGCCGTGATTTCAGCCTCGCTTTCTGTAGAAACCGTCTCATAAGCACGGCGTGCTCTTTGGTGTCCTCTACCAGCAATATATTTATCTCCCTTTCCCCGGTCATTTTACCTCGCTCCTTTCCAGTATTTTGAGCAGGCGTCTTTTGATTTCTTCACCTGATGCAGGCTTCCTGATATAGGCTATGGCCCCTGCCCTGACAGCTTCAACGATTATATCCGGGTCATCTATGTTCTCCGGCATTAACAAGACCACCACCGCTGAAGGGCAATTTTTTGTTATGGCGCGGACCACGTTGATACCATCAATCCCGTCCAGTTTCAGGTCTATCAAGGCAATATCTGGATTGAAGCTGGCATACTTTCCCAGGGCTTCTTTGCCGTTTTTGGCGATGGCAACGACCTCAAATCCGATTGTTTCCAGCGCATTGGTGAGGAGGGTGCGCGTAAAAGCGGTGCTGTCAGCGAGCAGTATCTTAATCTTGTTCATGGCTATCATCCTTGTCCATGACGGTTGGTTTGGGTAACGTAAAGCACATGGTGGTGCCTTTCTCCGATTGACTTGGCTGCACCCAAATCTTTCCCCCATGCGCTTCAATAATTTTCCTCACAATAGACAAGCCGATGCCGCTCCCTTCCCCATCAGCCGTCCCGCGGTAGAACAGAGTAAAGACCTTTTCCGCCTCGCTCGCGTCAATCCCGGTCCCGTTATCGCGCACGAAGTAGACGATTTCCTTTTCCGAAAGGTAATGACCTACCTCAATCTTCAGGGGGACGGCTTTATCGCGGTACCTGATGCTGTTCTGGATAAGGTTGGTCAGCACCTGCTTTATCCTGGACCTGTCCACGCAAATTCTGGGGAATGACTTGGCGAGGGTAACCGTAGCCCCGCTTTCCGCTATAGAATCGTTTAACTCTGTAATCACTTCTCTGGCTATTTTATCAAAAGAAACATCATCAACCCGCTCTATGAGATGTCCGGAATGGGAATATTCCAGCGTACCATTCAAGAAACCATGCATTCTCTTTACGCCGGACTCAAGCTGCCGGATATCCTCCTGAACGTTTTCTATCCCCATGTTTTGTATGTCTTCCAGGAGCAGGCGGCTGAACCCTTCGATGCTTACCAGCGGGCTTCTCAGGTCGTGAGCGATGCCGTAGCTGAACGTCTCCAGCTCACTGACCTGTGCCTGGAGCAGCCGGCTAAGTCTTTCCTGCTCTTCCTCCGCCCGCTTGCGCTGGGTGATGTCACGGATATCACACTGGATTACTTTTAGATGGTCCACCTCATAAATATGACTGACAAACTCTACTTCCAGCTTCAGCCCGGAGGGGGTTTCCAGTGGCAGCCCTTCATAGTGGACAAATCCCTTCCGCTTCATTTCCAAAAAGGCGTCCTGGTTGGCGATGATATCCTTCAATAATCCCAGTTCCCAGATTGTCATGCCAAGGAATTGTTTATGTGAGAAGCCCAAAAGCTCAATCATAAACGGATTCACGTCAATGATAGCTCCGGTATCAGCATCCAGTACCAGAATACCGTCCCTGGCCGCCTCGAAGAGCCGGCGATACCGCATTTCCGAGGTTTTCAGGGCTTTTTCTATCTGCTCGCGCTCGGTAATGTCCCTGATATTGCACTGAATCACTCTCTGGCGGTTAACCATGTAGACGTTGGAGACAAACTCCACCGCCATTCGGTTTCCGTTTTTGTTTTGCAGCGGCAGGTTCTCGTAACGGACATATCCCTGGCTCTGCAGCTTGTGAAAAGCCCCCTGGCTGGCCTCGATATCTTTGAAAGGGCCGATTTGCCATAGTTCCTTGCCCACAAGCTCCTCAGCGGAATACCCCAACATATCCGTGATATACGGATTAACATCGGTGATTTGCCCGGTGTCCGCATTGAGAATCAATATCCCGTCCTGGGCCGCTTCAAAAAGTCGTCTGTATTTAGCCTCGGAATTTACCAGGGTATGCTCCGCCTTTCGGCGTTCGGTCAACTTACCCCTGGCGGTAATAACCCTGCCCGTACGGACAGACTTATCAGCCAGCTTTTCATTAACACTAAAGATGTCATTGAACGCCTTGAATATCTCGCCCATAACGCCATCCTTGTCTACGGGCAAGCGGACGGAAAAGTCGCCACTTCTGGCAGCCTTGAGTGACTTGAGCAGTAATGTTAGTCTGCTATTGACATTGGTTTCTGGATTTTTTTTCACTCCTTTTAACATTTTTTGCTTCAATCCTCCTCAATAGGGAATGGTATTTCTTCAACGATTATCGTTTCAGTTTTTGCTTTAAGCGTGCTCAGGTCTTCCTCGGTAAACAGCCTGAATCCTCTTCTATCTCTCCGGATTTTGTTCAGTAAACCTTTTTGAATCCACCGCTGGAGAGTAGCTCTGCTAATACCAATCCTTTCACATGTCTCCGTCGCGCTATAAAATAGGTGGTGATTTATTTCTTTGGGCACGATGTGAGTCACCTCGATTTGAGTTGATTCGATACAGGTTGCGAACATAATTTACTAGTAAGGAATCACCGCGGTGTCACAATAAGCAGCAATAAGCTCTCAGACTTATCACATTTAGTTCTATCCGGATGGGCGCCTGGCCTGTGCCGCCAAACACGGTCAGGTTAATTAAATATGTCTTGGAGGCCGAGTGGGGAATAATGGGTAATTGGTAGTTAGTAGTTTGGGGGAAAATGGAGTCAGGGGGATTTCCCTAGGCTGGATCGGGACAAGCGAACCCCTTACCTCCCCGATAAATCGGGACGCTCTCCCTGTTTGGTATTTGTTACTTGGAAATTGGTACTTGGGGTTGGTGAAGTGGTGAGGCAGGGTCTGGTGGAGATAGGGTGTCAATTGACCCTCACCCCAAAGTAGGTACAGCCAATATGAGAGAATTCGGCCTTTCCTGGCCCTCGTGTATTTGACGATAATGCACCGGCGTCAGATTGTCAAGGGAGCTATGAGGCCGCCACTCGTTATATTCCCGACGCCATGATTCGATCTTCTCCCGGGCATCCTCCAGGGATAGAAACCAGTTGGTATTCAGACACTCATCCCGGAAGCTGCCGTTGAAAGACTCGATAAAGGCGTTATCGATGGGTTTCCCCGGCCGGCTGTAATCCAAGGTCACGCCGTTTTCGTAGGCCCACTTGTCAAGCTCTTTCGAGATGAATTCCGGTCCGTTATCGACCTTGATCGAGTTCGGTATTCCTCGGACTATCTTCAATCGATCCATCGTCTGGTCACATCCTCTCCCCTGATATGCTGCCCGACCTCGATGGCCAGGCATTCCCGACTATAATTATCGACTACCGTCAACGACCGGAATCGCCGCCCGTTGAACAGGCTGTCGGTCACAAAGTCCATGCTCCAACTCTCATTTACGCCCGCTGCCGCCGGCAGCTTGATTCGGTGGGCGGCACTGACCCGCCGCTTGGGCCGTTTTGCCCTCAGATTCAACCCTTCTTCACAGTAGATCCGGTACACCCGCTTATGATTGACTTCCCAGCCTTCCCGGCGCAGCAGGACGTGGATGCGTTTGTACCCGTACCTCACCCGAACGGCGGCTATTTCGTTGATCTTCATACGCAAGGGAACCTGCCCATCCCTGGTCGCCCGGTAGCGGTAGACACTGGTGTTGATGTGGATCAGCTGGCAGGTCCGCCGCTCGCTGACCCGGTACTGCTCCTGCAGGAGAGCGACCAGGGTGCGTTTATGAGCAGGCCTCAGAGCTTTCTTGAGAGCACGTCCTGGAGCATGTGCTTGTCGAGCGACAGGTCTGCCACCATCTGCTTCAGACGCCGGTTTTCCTCTTCGAGTTGCTTGAGACGGCGGACCTCGCTGGGACCGAGGCCGCCGTAGAGCTTCTTCCACCGGTAGAAGGTCTGCTCCGCGATGCCCATCTTGCGGATGACCTCCTGTACCGGCGTGCCCGTCTCCGCCTGGCGGAGCGCGAAGGCGATCTGCTCGTCCGTGTAACGTGACTTTTTCATGAATTCCTCCCCGTTTACTTTACCAGATTTCTAACATTTTCCGTGTACCTGTTTTCGGGGGGAAGGTCAAATTTGGTCTTTGTTGCTTGTGTCACCAGGTACACCCGGGTGGCAACAAAACGCCTATCAGATACCCCGGTTCTTTATTGGTGGCATTTCCCATTTTAGATATGCCTGACATTTGTTAATCTAAATTTAATAAATTCCAAACAAAACCCTAACAAAACGCTGGCATAATTTAGATAAATGTTACCGGATGTCATGTAATAACTAGAGCCATGGGGATATGCAAGAAACAGTACCCGTTTTAGCAGAAGTGACCAATACCGACTTACGCGATCCCTCCTTTTACGTTAATCGTGAGATTTCCTGGCTTGAATTCAACCGCCGTGTGCTGGAAGAAGCTCAGGACCCCCTTACCCCCATCATTGAAAAGCTGAAGTTTGCCTCCATTTTTAGCTCCAACCTGGATGAGTACTTCATGGTGCGGGTGGGCAGCCTTTTCCGCGCTCTGGAAGCGGATATTAACGACCATGATGCCAGCGGCCGCACCATTCGTCAGCAGCTTGAGGAAATCGCCGTCAAGGTGCGGGAGCTAATCGGCGAGCAATACAAATGCATCATGGAGGAGATATTCCCCAGGTTGAAGGAAGTGGGCATCTTTCTCCATCGCATCGATGAGCTGGATGAAAAGGAAAGCGCCCGGCTGGACAAGTATTTTGAGGCGCATGTATTCCCCATATTGACGCCCCTCGCCCTGGACGCGGGTCACCCGTTCCCGTTCCTCAGCAACCTGCGCCTTAACCTTATGGTGGTGTTCAAGGAAGCCAGGACACCCAATGCGCCGCAGCCCCATGCCTTCGTGGAGGTTCCTTCCGTTTTGCCGCGGCTGGTGCCGGTTAACATGGAAACGGCCGGCTACCACTTTATCCTGCTGGAAGACCTGATACGCCAGCACATCCGGGTGCTGTTTCCGGGGATGGAAATTAAAGAAACCATCGCTTTGCGCGTGACCCGCAACCATGATTATGACCTTCATGAAGAAGAGGTCATGGACCTGCTTAAGTCCGTGGAATATGAAATCAATGACCGTTCCCACAAGATAGCCGTGCGCCTTGAAATTGAAAAAGATACCCCTAAAAAGACCATGAAAATGCTCGCGGAGCAGCTGGGCGTGGAAGACAGGTTCGTGTATGAGATTAACGGCCCGATTAATATCTGCGACCTGCTGTCTATAATTGATTTACCCGTGGATGCCTGCCATAAAGACCCGCCTTTTAATCCCCGCATCCCCCAGAAACTGGCCGCCAATAAAGATATTTTCGCCATAATCCGCGAGGGTGATATGCTGCTGCACCACCCTTACGATTCCTTCGCGGTGGTAATGGACTTCCTCAATACCGCCGCTGATGACCCCGAGGTGCTGGCCATCAAGCAGACCCTGTACCGCATCGGCAACGATTCCCCGGTGGTCAGCGCTTTATGCCGCGCCGCCGAGAACGGTAAACAGGTAACCGCCGTGGTGGAGCTTAAAGCGCGCTTCGACGAGCAGTATAACATCGACTGGACACGGCAAATGGAGCGTTCCGGCGTTAATATCGTTTACGGCTTCGTGCGCTGGAAAGTCCACTGCAAGGCTACCCTGGTGGTGCGGCGGGAGGGCAAGCATTTGCGGCGCTATGTACATGTTTCCTCCGGCAACTACAACACCATCACCGCCAAGCTATATACGGACGTGGGACTACTTACCTGCGATGCGGAGTTCGGTAATGATGTCTCCGCCCTCTTTAACGTGCTCACCGGCTTCAACTCCTGGAGCAGCGGTGATACCTTCACCGCGGAAACACTGTCTTCCATGTTCCACCGGTTCATGATATCGCCGGTGACCACCCGGAGCACCATGATCGGTCTTATCGAGCGGGAAATCCAGAAA
This sequence comes from Dehalococcoidales bacterium, assembly GCA_041652735.1. Lineage (NCBI taxonomy): Bacteria > Bacillati > Chloroflexota > Dehalococcoidia > Dehalococcoidales > Dehalococcoidales bacterium. The sequence continues at coordinate 20,233 of JBAZGT010000035.1, forward strand.
TCGTCTCCCAAGACGCCGGGGAGAATTATCTTTAAAATAAACGCCCTGGTGGATAGCCGCATCGTGCGTAAGCTGTACGAGGCATCGCGGGCGGGCGTCCGTATCGACCTGCTGGTCCGGGGCATCTGCTGCCTGCGTCCCGGCGTGGCCGGTATCAGTGATAATATCCGCGTCATCAGCATCCTGGACCGTTTCCTGGAGCACTCCCGGATATACTATTTCCATAACGGCGGCGAACCCGAGATTTACTCCGGCAGCGCGGACTGCATGCCGCGCAACTTCGACCGGCGGGCGGAAATCATCTATCCCATACAGAATACCGACCTCAAGTCCCGCATCATCAATGAAATCCTGATGACCTATCTGAACGATAATGTCAAAGCCCGCTTGATGCAGTCGGACGGCTCCTACGTGCGTCTGAAACCGCCGGAAGGGCAGCCTGCCGTGCGCAGCCAGAGCGCCTTGATAGACATCGCCCGCAGCGGCGGGGTGAAGTCCCGCCCTTATGAAGAGCTGGTCAAGCTGCTCGGTACCAGGAAGATATCTAAAAGATTCAAGTGACGAGGTGAAAGATTAAGTGCCGGCGGCCGCCTTCGATACCACCATGTTAAAGGTCGATGAAATTTCCCGCACTTGTGATAGTGACCCGGGCCATAATGAACAGGTCACCCTGCTTGCCCTGGCCTTTTTCGATGCCCTGGTTCCCCTCCACCACTACGGCGTAGCGGAACGCCGCCTGCTGGAAATAGCCGGCCGGATGCATGATATCGGCTGGTCCCGGACCGTCCTGAAAAAACACCACAAGCTGAGCGGCCAGATGATAATGGAGTGCGATATCCCCGGCTTGGACGATGCTGATAAAACCCTCTGCGCTCTCATCGCCCGCTACCATACCAAAGCATTGCCCAACGCCGCCAGGCACCGGAAATTCGCTTCCCTCTCCCCCCGGCAGCGGGACATGGTGGAATGGCTGGCGGCTATCCTCCGCACCGCCGATGCTTTAGACAGCAGCCACACCAGCGTTATTAAAAAATTAAAGCTGAAAATAGGCGAGGACACGCTGACCATCCAGTTGGAGACCAACGGTGACTGCTGGGATGAAATCCGGCGCGTCCGCCGCAAGCATGACCTCCTCCTGAAAAAAACGGGAAGGAGCATTGTTTACCAGTGTTGACCGCTTTTATTTCAGATATTCACGGTAACCTGCCGGCGTTGCAGGCCGCCGTGGCGGACGCGAAAAAGAAGGGGGCGGCCCGCATTATCTGCGCCGGGGACATCACCGGCTACGGCCCTTTCCCCAGCGAGGTGTGCGGCTACTTGCAGAAAAACAGGATTGCTTCAATCAGCGGTAACTACGACTGCAAGGTGCTGGATGTTATCAGTAACGGTAAATCCGCCGTTGCCCAACTGCAAAAGAAAAAGAGGGCAGTGGTCACCTGGACGGCCAGGCACCTGGAGGATACCGCCCGGCATTATCTGGCTGGCCTGCCGCAGAACCTGGGGCAGGAATTGCCGGACGGGCTTAAGCTGCTGATAGTTCACGGCAGCCTGGCCTCCAACGATGATGATATTTATCCCAGCATCACCGCCGCCGGCCTGGCATCCAAGCTACGCGGGGTGTGCCCGGATATTCTCGTCTGCGGTCACACCCATATCCCCTTCGTGAAAAAGGTGGGAGATATCCTGGTGGTGAACTGCGGCTCGGCGGGGCACCCGGTTGACGGCGACCCCATGCCGTCTTACGCTTTGGTGGTCACGGAACACGGCGCGGCCCGCGCCCGTATCGTCCGCTTTAAGTACGATATCGCTAAAACGGTCACCGCCCTCCGGCAGACCACTCTGCCCCGGGGATTGCAGCGAGACTTCATCGAGGGTACGAAAAGGAGGTTCCTGCAATGAGTGAGACGGTCAAATCCGTGGAAATAGAGCTGAAACTGGTATTGCCCGGCAGCCAGGCGGAGGCGGCGGTTATCGACTTTTTACAGCAAAGCGGCTACGGCGTGGAAAAGATTGCCCCGCTGGATAATATCGATATTTATATGGACACCAGTAATTGGTCGCTGCTGAAGAACAAGCTTTCGCTCAGATACCGCCTGTCCAACAACAAAGCCCTGTATACTATGAAAAGCATCGGCGGTATCGAGGACGGTATCGCCAGGCGGGCGGAGACGGAAATAGAGCTAAAAAGTCTGCCCCACACCCCCACCGGTATTCCGGTGAAGTCGCTCAAAAAACAGGTGGATGAAATCATCTTCCCCAGAAAGTTGATGGAACAGATACTTATCCGCACCAGCCGGCGGCGCTATATGGTTGTCTCTCCGGAAGGGACGCAGTTCGAGATGGCTTTTGACGCCTCCAGTTTTTCCGCCGATGCGGTGTTCAAACCGCGGCGGGCGCCGCGCCTGTACGAGCTGGAAGCGGAGCTTATCAAGGGGAAGGAGCAGGACCTCTCCTCCCTGGCATCGCTCCTGGCCGGCCGTTTCGCTTTCCCGCCCTCCACTGCCTCCAAGCTGGAGTCCGCTATGACGCGCCTCAAGGTGGAGCCGCTGGTTAAAAAAGTGCCGGAAAACCTGAAAATAAAGCTGGACGACCGGCTGGATACCGTGCTGAAAAAGATACTGGCGGTGGAGTTCAACTGGTTCCGGGAGCAGTTGCCCGGCGTTATCACGGATAGGGACCCGGAGTTCGTGCACCAGGCGCGGGTAACCACCCGCCGCATGCGCTCGGCGCTGGTGCTCTTTCATAACGCCCTGCCGGAAAGCACGGTCACCTACTTGGAGGATCGCCTGAAAACGTTCGGGAAGCTCTTCGGCGCCGTCAGGGACCTGGATGTCTTTATCATCAACCTGAACGGCTACCGGGACAAAATCCAGCATTTCCCCGAGGCTAAAAAACAGGCCCTGGAAAGCCTGGTGATAAAACAGCGCCGCGCCCCTCTGAAAGCCCTGAATGAGGCGCTCAACTCCCGCCGCTACCAGAACTTTGAGCGGCGCATGATGCAGTTGATTGACGCACCCCCGTCCGTTGACGACGCCCTCCCCATGTCGGTGAAGCCATTAAGTGAGGTAGCGCCGCAGGTCATCACTCAGAAATTTGAAAATGTAATGGAGCAGAGCCGGAAAACGCTGGCTGGCTCCAGGCTTGACGGGTTTCACTGCCTTAGAATCCAGATGAAGCGGCTGCGCTACGCCTTCGAGTTTATGGCGCCGCCTTATGGCGGTGTTTTTGATGATATTATACGGCGTACCGTGGAGATTCAGGACTGTCTGGGCGCGCTGCAGGATACCGTTTTCAACCAGAAGTTCATCAGAGATATCCTCAAGGAATGGCAGGGCAAGCTGGTGGAGCCTGATTTGATTTTCATCCTGGGTGAGATTTATCAGCTCCAGGGGGAAATAGCGCGGCAGCAACAGGAGCATTTCCAGGAAATATGGCGGAACTTTACCGCGGAGCAGATGGATGATACGCTCCGCAGGATATTCAATAAATAGCCGTTCGTTTAGTTGTCAGTCTGTTTGCCTCCGCCCCGGGATACACATCCCCCTTTTATCCTTTCTTAACCGGAATGTTGTGGGTCTACGATTAGGTCAGTAGACAATTGTTCAGGGATAATGTCAGTTAATGGAAGGACTGACATTGACTACAAAGGAACAGAATAGATTACAGATTCTCAACGGGGTACTAGAAAAGTAT